>JAZDII010000092.1:0-32266 GCA_043805085.1 bacterium | reverse complement strand
CCGCCGTTAAAAAATCTCCCTGAACGGTTTTATGACGCTTTCCGATCTTTCCATTAAACGGCCGGTTATGGCATGGATGCTCATGTTAGGGCTGATCGTGTTCGGCTGGATTTGCATGGGGCGGCTCGGCATCAGTCAAATGCCGGACTATGATTTTCCCGTCATCACGGTCAGCGTTCAATGGGCGGGTGCGGCGCCGGAGGTGATGGAGGCGGAGATTGTGGACAAGCTGGAACAGGCCGTCACTTCCGTTCAGAGCGTCCGCGAGATTTCTTCCAGCATTCGCCAAGGCCAAGCCAACATTACTCTCGAATTTGAATTTGGGCGCGACGTTGACGCGGCGTTGCAGGAAGTGCAGTCCAAAATTAGCGGCGTTCGTTTGCCTAATGATGTGGACCCGCCGACGATCACCAAGACCAACCCCGATGATCAGCCGATTATTTGGATCGGCGTGACCAGCACGCGCTCCCTGCGCGACCTCATCGTTTATGCCGATCTTTATTTGCGGGATCAGTTTCAAATCCTGCCGGGCGTGGGAGAAATTTTTCTCGGCGGCTTTGCCGAGCGCAACTTGCGTATTTGGGTGGATAACGAAAAGCTTAAAAAATATGAACTAACCATTCTTGATGTTCAGAAAGCGGTAGAATTAGAGCATGTCGAGATTGCCGCTGGCGTTATTGAAAACGATCAGCAGGAGTTAAATCTCCGCAGCATGGGAGAGGGGATGACGTCGGAGCAAGTGGGCGATATTCTCATCGCCCAGCGCGGAGGTCAGCCAATTTACGACACCACGATTCGCATCAAAGACGTGGCGCGCGTGGAGGACGGGCTTGATGATATTCGCCGGTTGGCGCGCATGAACGGCGTGCCGGGCATTGGCCTGGGCATTAAGAAGCAGCGTGGCGAGAACGCCGTGGCCGTCGGTAAGCGCATCAAAAAGCGCATCGAAGAACTTAATAAAACTCTTCCTTCAGACGTTCATTTGGACATCAACTTTGACAGCACCGTTTTCATTGAAGAATCCATCAAGGAAACCGAGTTCACGTTGATTTTGTCCGCGTTGGTAACGGGTGTAATTTGCTTCCTTTTCCTCGGTTCGTGGACATCCACCTTCAACGTGTTGCTTTCCATTCCCACGTCCATCATCGGCAGTTTCATGATTTTGTATTTCATGGGTTTTACCTTGAACATGTTCACTCTGCTTGGGCTGGCTTTGGCTATCGGTATTGTGGTGGACGATGCCATCATGGTTCTGGAAAACATCGTGCGGCATTTTCAGATGGGCAAGGATCGCGTGGAGGCTTCCCTTGTCGGCGCGCGGGAAATTACTTTCGCTGCCATAGCTGCATCGGTGGCCGTCATCGCTATTTTTCTGCCCGTGGCTTTTATGAAAGGCATTATCGGCAAATTTTTCTTTCAATTCGGCGTCACCATTTCCGGCGCGGTCGCGCTTTCCTTGTTGGAAGCCATTACCCTGACGCCGATGCGCTGTTCTCAATTGTTGCGCCGTGAAGAAAGGGAGACGCGAGTGGAACGCGCCGCTACGGCGATTTTTGAAAAAACGGCGAATCTTTATCGGCGTTTATTGAAGTTGAGTTTGAATTGGCGTTGGACAGTCATCTTTGCTTCGCTGGGACTTTTTGCGGCGTCTTTGTTGCTGACGCAGTTTTTGCGCAAGGAATTTCTTCCCGCCCAAGATCAAAGTATGCTTTTGGTGCGTTATCAGTCGCCGGTTGGATCCTCCCTTCAGTTCACCAGTGAAAAAATCAAGCCGGTGGAAAAATTTCTCACGCAACGACCGGAAGTGAGGCGTATTTTTGGCGCCATCGGCGGTTTCGGAGGGGGGGAGGTTAACACCGGCATTCTTTTCATCAGCCTCAAACCGCGCAACCAACGCAAGATGAGCCAAGAAGAGTTCATGAATTTTTTTCGCAAGGAGGCGCCGAAGCTTTCCGATATGAAATTTTTTGTCCAAGACCTTTCCATGCGCGGGTTCACGAGCCAGCGCGGTTTTCCCGTGGAATTCAACATCCGCGGGCCGGATTGGGAGAAGCTGGATAAGGCAAGTCAGGACATGATCCAACAACTAAACGCCACCGGTTTGGTGACGGACGTGGACACGGATTACCGTTTGGGCCAGCCTGAAGCGCGAGTGTGGCCTGACCGCGCCAAAGCCGCTGCTTCCGGAGTCAGCATGGACACCATCGGCAAGACGATTAACGCGGCCATTGGCGGCGTGCGCGAGGGCAAGTTCACGCAAGACGGCCGGCGTTATGACGTGCGCATTCGTCTTGAACCCGGCCAGCGCGACCAGCCGGAGGACCTTGCCGCCGTTCAAGTGCGGACGATTTACGGCGAACTGCTTGACCTAGGCGGTCTCTCCCGCGTCGAAACCAAGCCGACGCTTCAAACCATTACGCGCAAAAACAGGGAACGGTCTATTTCTGTTTTCGCCAACGTCACGCAGGGCAAGTCCCAAGCGACCGCGCTGGCGGCAGTGGAGGAAATCGGCAAAAAAGTATTGCCGGAGGGCTACCGGTTGGTGCTGGGCGGCGGAGCTCAAGCCTTTAAGGAATCTTTCTCCAGCTTGGCGTTTGCTTTGTTTTTGGGGGTGGTTGTCGCCTACATGGTGTTGGCGTCTCAATTCAACAGTTTTTTTCATCCGGTCACCGTTTTACTGGCGCTGCCTTTCAGCTTGAGCGGAGCGTTTCTCGCGTTGCTGGTTGGCCATCAATCTCTGAATCTTTACAGCTTGATCGGCATTATTTTGCTGATGGGTATTGTTAAAAAGAACTCCATTTTGCTTGTCGAATTTACCAACAAGAAACGATTCGAAGAAGGCTTGCCCGTGCGCGAGGCTCTTTTGAAAGCCGCGCCTATTCGCTTGCGCCCCATTTTAATGACATCCTGCGCCACGATGGCCGCGGCCCTGCCTCCGGCTCTGGCTTTTGGGCCGGGAGCGGAGAGCCGCATTCCTATGTCGGTCACCATCCTTGGCGGCGTTTTAGTTTCAACTCTCTTTACCCTGTTCGTTGTGCCCTGCGCTTACAGTTTAATGTCGAGGCTGGAACGCGACCGTCCTACTGCATCTGTGCCGGATTAAAGGATGGAAAAGACGGTAGTGCCTTAATTTGAATTTTACAAATTCACGCCAAAAGGCTTTAAAGCCGTTTTCAAAATAAAAAAGGCGGTTACAGCCGCCACGCTTGCGATTGTTAATGCCATATAAAAAGACATCTGCCATTTAGTGATAAGAATCGGCAGCAGCACAAACATGATCAAGGATGGGAGAACATACCAAAATACCGACCATGAGAAGCTGGCGATGCGATTGACGTCATGGAAATCGGAATAAATCCAGATCATAGATAAAATCGAGATGAGAGGTAGTGCGGCAAGCAGGGCGGCGATTGCGGTGTTGCGGCGGGAAATTTCACTTATTGCGCCGATCAAAAGGGCGCTTATCACGATTTTTATAAATAGGTTCATGATTTTTTACTTTAGGGCTTTCCCTCCGATGTCGTTCCTGAAATGCATTCCTTTGAAATGAATGTGAGGGACGAGGCGGTAGACGGCGTCATAGGCTTCGCGCAGGGTTTTGCCTTCGCCGGTGACGCTTAAGACGCGGCCTCCCGCCGTGAGCAAGCGTCCGTTTGCGCGCTTTGTGCCTGCGTGGAAAACGAGGCCGTTGGCTTCATCGAGACCGGTGATTTCCTCGCCGAAGACGGGTTTTTCAGGATAACCCGCCGCCGCTAAAACGACTGTCAAGGCGCATGTATCCTTAATCCGCAGTTCAAGTTTTTCCAGCCGACGTTCGACGACGGCAAAGAGAATGTCCAGCAACGGCGTTTCTAACAAAGGCGATAATACCTGCGTTTCCGGGTCGCCGAAGCGGCAGTTAAATTCCAGCACTTTGGGGCCTGTGGCGGTGATCATCAGGCCGGCGTAGAGGACGCCGCGATAATCAATGTTTTCTTTTTTTAAGATTTTTAAGAGAGGCGCGAAGACGGAGGCTTCGATTTGTTTGCGCATGGTTGGCGTGAAGAGAGGCGACGGCGCATACGCTCCCATGCCGCCTGTGTTGGGGCCGCGATCGTCGTCGAACACGCGCTTGTGGTCTTGCGCGCTGGGCAGGAGACGGAAAGTATCGCCGTCTGTCACGGCGTGAACGGACATTTCTTGGCCGTCGAGAAATTCTTCAATTAAAACGGCATCGCCCGCCGCGCCGAAGATTTTGCGTTCCATGAGATCATCAATCGCGCGATCCGCTTCCGTTGCGCTTTGCGCGATGATGACGCCTTTGCCGGACGCCAAGCCGTCGGCTTTGATGACTTGCGGAAAAGGTTGCGCGCGGAGGTAGTCGCGGGCGGCGCGGCTATCGGAAAAACGTTCGCTTTTGGCCGTTGGAATGCCTGCTTGAAGCAGGAGGCGTTTGGTGAAAATTTTGCTTCCTTCTAATTGCGCGGCTTTTTTATTCGGCCCGAAAATTTTCAATCCGAGCGTTTCAAAATGATCCACAATGCCGAGGCAAAGGGGCGTTTCCGGGCCGACGAGCGTCAAGTCCGGCTGATGTTGCTTGGCCCATGCGCCGAGAGTTTCGATGTTCGCGCTTTGGATGGGAAGATTTTCGCCGAGTTGCTCCGTGCCTGCGTTGCCGGGAGCAAACCATATTTTTTTGACGCGTTTGTCTTGAGTGAGCGACCAGCCTAGGGCGTGCTCGCGGCCTCCGTTGCCGATGATCAATATCTTCATTGGGGGAGTTTGAGTAAAAGCAATGTCGGTTGAGAAGGCAATGACTCTTTGCGAAAAACAAAAGCGTTGCCTTCCGCTTCTTTTGCCTCGCAATTTTGGACAATTTTAAATTCCTCGATGCATTCTTCCAATGGCCTCAACGCATCAAACCCGGCTTGGGGATTGTAGTAAGCGATGGGGACGATCCACTTTGCTTGCAGTTGTTGCGCCATTTTCCAGAATTCTTTCGTCGTAATTTGTTTGTTGCCGATGGGCGCGAACAGAACGTCCGCAGAGCCGATTTCTTTAACTTGTTCGTCATTCAAGGGGCTTCCGATGCCGCCAAGGTGGCAGAAACGAACGCCGTCCAGCTCGAACACGTAAGCGGTGTTGACGCCCCAATTTTTTTCTGGAGAAGGATTCCTAAACGTTTCCACCCCGCGAAAGATCAGGCCGCACGCGCGGTTTTCTCCAACGCCGGTGATGCCGCGAAAAACCTGCGGCGCGCCGCCAAGCCGCTCGCCGCCTTGGCGGTCCTCGCTCTCGTAAGCAATCAACACCACGTCCGCGTGAAGATCGTTAGGAAACGGCAGTTTGATTTCTTCGCCGAAGGGGTCTATCGCCACGCGGAGGCCGCTCGATGAGATGAGATAGATAAAAGAATGGCCGAACCATTGCATTTGAACGCCGTCGGTTGGGGCCGGGTGCGGAGCGAGTTGTTCTTCTTGGGGCGAAGGCGACGGCTCGATTTTTTGCGGCGTCAGAGGTTCGTCGAGAGCGGGCGCTGTTGGAGGACGCGAGGGAGTTCTTTTGGAAGTGATGAAAGGAGCTTGGCCGGAATGGGCGACGCCGCAGCAAAGGATAAAGACGAGCAACGACGCCGTGGCTTTTTTCACAAGAAGAATGTAACAATTTACAGGATTCAAGCAACGTTTGAGTCAAGCTGCGCTTAGAACAGCTCTCCTTGTCGGGAATCGCTTTTTTGAATTTCGCGGAGAAAGGTTTTGAACTCGAGGGCTTCAAATTCGCGGATTTGGGCGGCGGTGTCAGGAGTGATGCGCAATTCTTCCAGCGGCTCCGGCAAGGGCAACTGGTCGCGCAGCTTGAACATTTCAAGGTTGAGGCGAATGCGCTCCGCGTGTTGTTCCAAAACGGCACGCTGTTTTTCCGATGCGACTTCGTTCAAGCGGCGCAGCAACATTTCCGCGTCGCCGAACTGGCGAATCAGTTCTGCGGCGGTTTTGGGGCCGATGCCCGGCACGCCGGGGATGTTATCTGAAGTGTCGCCGATGAGCGCGAGGGCTTGGCCGATTTTTTCCGGCGGCACGCCCCATTTTTTTCCCACGTCAGCGGAACCGAGCAGTTGAAAGCCGTCTTTGTTTGTTTGGTAGACGAGGCAATGAGGGTTGACGATTTGCAAAAGGTCTTTGTCGCTTGTGGCCAGAACCGTTTCGCACCCTTGCGCGGAAGCGGCGAGCGCGTAGCTGGCGATGATATCGTCGGCTTCCTCGCCGTGAATGGCGATTTGCTTAAAGCCGAGCGCGGCAACAACGCGCTGGATGACGGGAAGCTGCGCTTCCAAATCAGGAGGCGTTTCCGGGCGCTGGGCTTTGTAATCTTTTTGCATGGCGAGTCGCGCAGGCGGGCCGGAATCGAAAATCACCGCGGCGCGGTCGGGCGCGAGGTCTTGCAACATTCGCTTCAATGCTTTTATGAAACCGTAGACCGCGTTCGTCGGCTCGCCTTTGGAATTCGTCAAATGCCGAATAGCATAAAAGCTGCGGTAAGCGTAATAGTGGCCGTCAACGAGCAAAAGGCGCATCTTATAACTCCAGTTTCAAGCCGTCGTAACTGATGAAACAATTTTTGGGCATCTCTTTTTGTCGTTCCACATGGGATTTGTCGTGCGTCAGGTGAATGAGATACGTTTTTCCGGCGCGGGCGCGTTGGCCGACGGCGACGGCTTGAGCAATGGTGAGGTGCGAGGGGTGAGGTCCGTCGCGCAGACCGTCAATGATGAGAACCGGCGTTTCTTCAATGGCGCGCAAAACGTCATCGGGAACGGAGCCGCAGTCGTTGAGATAAGCCGCGCGCTTTTCTCCGTTTTGGGCGATGAGAAAGCCGAGTGTGGTGAGGCTGCCGTGAGGCAAGGGAAGGGGCGTGAACTCTATGCCGCCGAGTTGAAAGGGGCCGTTGATTTCATGCGCGTCGGCGTGCAAGTAACCGGAAACTTTATTGTTTTCATCAAAAGCGTAACCGAAGATTTCATGCAAGCGCACAAACGTTTCACGCGAGGCATAGACGGGCATGTTGCGGCGCGTCATTTCGCAGAAGCGGCGCAGATCGTCGAAGCCCATGATGTGATCGGCGTGGGGATGAGTGATGATGACTGCGTCCACGCGGCGGAGATTTTCGCGGATGGCTTGGGCGCGGAGGTCGGGCGTTGTGTCAATCAGGACGGCAAAGCCGTCGCGCTGGATGAGCACGGAAGAGCGCGTGCGGTTGTCTCTTGGATCGGTTGAATGACAAACGGGGCAGGGGCAGCCGATCATCGGCACGCCTTGGGATGTTCCCGTTCCTAAAAAAGTCAGTGTCATTATTTGACTCATTACCAAGCGAAGTTTTGCGCGAATGTCAAACTCAACAGGCAGGCTTGGCCTTTGAAAATAGCGTGCTAACGTTTTTTCATGTTGCGTTGCTTGCGCGTCAAAAATCTTGCCATCGTCGAAGACCTGACTTGGGAATTGGAATCGGGCTTCAATGTGCTGACCGGCGAGACCGGCGCGGGCAAATCCATTCTCATTGACGCGCTGAACCTCCTTCTCGGCGAACGGGCGGATAAGTCTCTGATCCGCGACGGCGCGGATAGTTGCGCTGTGGAAGCGGTTCTGGAGTCGCCGCCATTTTTAAAGGTATTTTTGGAACAACAAGGCATCGAAAACGCGGGAGAGGATGGGCTGATTTTGAAGCGCGTTTTCACCGCGCAAGGACAGAATCGGCAGTTCATCAACGGCAGTCCGTCCACGTTGCAAACGCTCAAAGCATTGGGCGATTTTTTAGTGGATATGCATGGGCCGCACGATCACCAATCGCTTCTTTCCGCCGACGCCCAACTTGCCGCGCTGGATGCGTTCAGCAAGTTGGACGAGAAGCTGGAGGCCTACCGTTTTCTTTACCGCGAACATTTGCGCGATCAGGCGCAGTTGGAAGAGTTGCGCAAAACGGAAGCGGGCAACCGCGAGGAGAGGCTGGCTTTTCTTGAATTTCAAATCAATGAAATCGAGCAAGCGCGCTTGCTGCCGAACGAGGAGGAGACGCTGGAGCGCGAGCATCAACTGGCTTCGCATCACCGGCGGATTATGGAGATCGGCGCGGCGGTGCGCGGGATTCTTGGCGAGGGAGAACAGGATGTTCACGGGCGACTGGAAGCTGTGGAAAGGTTGTTGCAAGAATGGGAACGGCTGGATCCGTCCGCCGCCGTTTTACGGGAACACAACAACGAGGCTATCGTCCGCTTGCGAGAGCTGGAGCGCGAAGCGGGACAACGCATGGAGCAAACCGAGTTGGACGCGGAACGATTGCAGGAGATGGAGACGCGGCTCAATCTTATCCAATCGCTCAAGCGCAAACACGGCGCGGATATTTTTGCCAGATTGGAAGAGTTGAAGGAAGAGCGCGACGCGCTGGCCGGACGCGAAGCTCGCATTGCGGAGTTGGAAGCGGCGATTCAAGGCCGTCTCGGCAAGCTGGAGCAATTGGCGGCGGAACTTTCCCGCGCCCGGGAAAAAAGCGCGCCGAAGTTGGGTAAAGACATCACAGCGCAATTGCGCGAATTGAGTTTCAAACAAGCGGACTTTTCGACGAGGCTTGCGGCATTGTCTCAACTGACGGCTTCGGGCAAAGACTCCGTCGAATTCCTTTTTGCACCAAATCCGGGCGAAAGCGCGCGGCCTTTGCGGGCTATCGCCTCCAGCGGAGAAATGGCGCGGGTGATGTTGGCGGTCAAGACCGTGCTGGCCGCTCAAGACCGCGTTCCCATTCTCATTTTTGATGAAATTGACGCCAACGTCGGCGGCGAAACGGCTGTGGCGGTGGGCAAAAAGCTTCGCAAGCTGGCCTCGGCGCATCAGGTTTTGTGCATCACGCACTTGCCCCAAGTGGCGGCGCACGGGGACGCGCATTATTGCGTGGAGAAGAAAATCCGCAACGGGCGCACCGTGGTCGTTATGGAACGGTTGAACGGCGACAACCGCGAGGAAGAGCTGGCCCGCATGTTGGGCGGCCAGAGCCAATCCGCTCGCGCGCTGGCGCAGGCAATGCTAAAGGAGCAAAGCTAGTATGTCCGATGATAAAAAATTAGAAGAAAGAATAAAAATGCGAATGGCGGGTTTGCATGAAAACGATAATTCTGTTGCGCAAAAGATGCGCCGACGGAGGAAAATTCTTCTTTGGATCGGCGCGTTGCTTTTTTTGGCGATTTTGATCGTGCGTATGACTAAAGGAGCTCTTCACTAATGGACGCGAAAGAATGATTTACTTTTTCCGCCGATGCTCCAAATTTCCTACGCCATGCAAAAAGCCGTTCTTTCCCTTGGATTTTTAGGTCTTTTGATTTTTGCCCCTCTCGCTGTTCAAGGAGAGGGTTTTCATTCTTCCATTGAAATGGCGGAAGCGCCGCTGGTGAAACAAAACCGTTTTTACCCGCGCTGGACTTCTTCTCAATCCATTAGCAAAGTTTATTACAATAAATCCGTTGTTTTTCATCGGCCCGTTGAAGAAGAGGTCAAGCAGTGGAAGCCGATGATCAAAGCGTTTTTGAAGGATTTATTTGAGCAAAAAGAGGGCGGCGAGGCGCAGATTTATTCTCCCAAGATGTTGATTCATCCCGCTATTTTAAATGACGGGCGCGCTTATTATCAGTTGTTTTGGAAAGATAAAACCAACCGAGTGAGATATGTGACCAACGACGTTGAAATTTTGAAAATCGGCTCAAGAAAAAAATGGACGGAACTTTGGGTGCGTTTTGTTGAACGAGGCAAAGCTTTAAACCATACTAATTATGTGGCTCTGTTAGTGGAGACTCCGGCAATGGCGAATCCTTATCTTGCCGATTTCAAAGCTCTTGGCCGGACGCCGACAACGCCTCAAAACGAGCGCGCTGTGGAAAAAGTCATTCCTTTAAAATTGCGGTAAATCTCTAGCGCGGCGGGAAACGGCTCCAGCGCGCGTTCAAAAATTCCCAGTGTGTAAGCGATGGTCATGCCGTAGTTGGTGATGGGCACGTCTAACGCGCGGCAATGAGCGATGCGGCTTAGGACTTCGCGGCGATTGGTCATGCACGCGCCGCAATGAACGACAAGATGGTAGCTGGCGAGGTCTTTTGGAAAATCATGGCCGGAATAAACTTCGCAATGCAATTCGCCGCCGATGTATTGGCGAAGCCAGCGCGGAATTTTCACGCGCCCAATGTCGTCGGCGATGGGATGGTGAGCGCAGGATTCGGCAATCAACACGCGGCTGCCGGGTTTGAGCGTTTCAATGGCCATCGCGCCGCGAACGAATTCGTTGAGATTGCCTTTCAACCGCGCAAAGAGAATGGAGAAAGAGGTCATGGGAATGGAGCGCGGCGTGTCGGCGGCGACTTTGAGGAAGGCTTGGGAATCCGTGATCACAAGGGCTGGCGGACGTTTTAATTGATTGAGAGCGGGGCGCAGTTCCCGTTCGCGGACGACCATGCAATAAGCGTGGCTGTCCAGCAAATCGCGGATGGTTTGGACTTGCGGCAAAATCATCCGTCCCTTGGGCGCTTCTTTGTCAATCGGCGTGACCAGCACGGCCAGTTCTCCGGGCTTGACCAAATCGCCCGCGATGGACGGTTCCCTTAGCCAATCTTCCGGAGCGGCTTTCATCAAAGCCGCGCGCAGTTCCGGCAACCCTTCGCCCGTCGTGGCCGTTGTGTGAAGGCAGGGAATTTTGGATTCTTTGAAGTGTTGAACTTGAGCAGCGTCAGCCGTCGCCAAATCGCTTTTATTGAAAACGACGATGGCAGGAATCGCGCGCGCGCGCAGTTCTTCTGTTAATTGCCGCTCAAATTTTGTCCACTCGCCGCTTGGAGCGACGATGACGCCGATGTCGGCGCGGTCTAAAATTTTCCGCGTTTTTTCGATGCGCAATTTTCCCAACGCGCCGACATCGTCCACGCCGGCTGTGTCTATGAACAAGCACGGCCCGATGGGCAAAAGCTCCATCGGCTTTTCCACGGGATCGGTTGTTGTTCCCGCCACGTTGGAGACGATGGAAACTTGCTGGCGCGCGAGGGCGTTGAGCAAGGAAGATTTGCCGACATTGCGCCGCCCGAAAAAAGCGATGTAAAGACGGCTGATGCTACCGGAACGCTGTTTCATGAGGAGCCGAGCTTTGTCACGGCGTCCGGGCTGACAAGGCGGTCGAATTCTTTTTCCGTCAGCCAGCCGCTTTGGACGGCTTGTTGGCGGACGCTGTTCCCGTTTTTGCGCGCTTCTTTGGCCAAGCGTTCCGCTTTTTTATAACCGAGCGCGGAAACGAGCGCGGTGAGCGTTGCCGTCGCCCCGTGAACGTGCCGCCGACACTGATCTGCATTGGCTTTAAGACCGATGACGCATTTGTTGGCAAAGATGCCGCATGCGTTGCGAAGTAAATCGAGGCTGTGGAGAAGCGCGTCGGCGATGAGCGGCATGAATTGATTCAGCTCAAGATTGCCGAGCGAACAAGCGGTCGCAAGCGCGTGGTCATGCGCAAAAACGGCGATGGCCGCTTGGCTGACAGCTTCGGGAATGACGGGGTTGACCTTGCCGGGCATGATGGAGGAGCCTGCCTGTAGGGGAGGCAGGGAGATTTCATTAATGCCGGCTTCCGGGCCGGAAGAAAGTAGGCGCAAGTCGGTGGAAATTTTCAAAAGCGTTGAAGCTAGCGTGCGCAAGATGCCGCTCACTTCCACAAACACATCCGCGTTTTGCGTGGCGTCCACCATGTTTTCCGCGCGGGCAAGGCCGAGGCCGGTCACTTCGCGCAGACGTTCCACGACGCCGAAGATGTAAGGCCGCGGCGCGCCCAATCCCGTTCCGATGGCCGTTCCGCCGAGATTGACGACGCGCAGCCGTTCTTGGCACTGGTCAATGCGCCATCGGTCGCGGCTCAAAGCCTCGGCATAGGCGGACATCTCGCGTCCGAGCGTTGTCAACACGGCGTCTTGTAATTGCGTGCGCGCGACTTTAACGATGCCGGCAAACTTTTTTTCCTTTTCTTGAAAAGCTTCTTGCAGGCTGACGACGGCGGTCTCCAAATCGCGCAGAGAAAAAATCGCCGCCACTTTAAGCGCGGTGGGATAAGTGTCGTTAGTGGATTGATGTTTGTTGACGTCGTCAAGCGGATGAACGACGGCGTAATCGCCCGTTTTTTTGCCGAGCAATTGCAGCGCGCGATTAGCGATGACTTCGTTCACGTTCATGTTGAGGGACGTGCCCGCGCCGCCTTGAAGCGCGTCGGTCAAAATATGTTCGTCGAGCTTGCTGTCGGCCATTTCATGGCAAGCGGAAGCGATGGCGCGAAATTTTTTTTCATTCCAACAACCCAAATCACGGTTGGCGCGCACGCAGGCGAGCTTCACAAAACCGTAGGAGCGGATCAGGCGCGGGTGCGCGGGGCGTTGCGCCAAGGGAAAATTTTCGACGGCGCGTTGCGTGTGGATGCCGTAAAGCGCTTGGCGCGGGATTTGCCGCGAGCCGAGCGCGTCGTGTTCGGTGCGATAGGCGGCTTTTGTTTTCATAAAAGTTTTAAAAGTATAAATCGCGCTGGTCGGTTTCTTTAATGGCTTTGATTTTTTCCAACGTTCGACGTTTGCGCTCGTTGTCGGGCATTTGAGCAAGGGCGTCCCGCTCCACTTTTTCAAAAGCGCGCGCCGTCGCCGGACTGGCGTAATCCGTCATATATTCCACGCCGGAGCAAAGCGCGTTGGGTGTGCAGAGGCGTTCGATGAAACCGGGGATGGCAAACTCCATGAAGTGCTGGCCGGTGCGGCCTTTGCGGTAGCAGGCCGTGCAAAAGCTGGGGATGTAGCCGTCTTGGGCTAGCTCGCGGATGACTTCGTCAAGCGAGCGCACGTCGCCGAGTTGAAACTGCTCTTTCTCGATGTTCTGCTGTTGGGCGTCTCCGACTTCCGTGTAACCGCCGATTTCAATGCGGCTGCCCGCGTCTATTTGGGAGACGCCGAAGGCCATCACCTCGCGCCGCAAGGCGGCAGGCTCGCGCGCGGTTAGAATCATTCCCGTGTAAGGAACAGAGAGTCGCAGAATGGCGACGAGCCGCTTGAAGTCCTCGTCGCTGACTTGCCATTTGGCGTCCAGCCGCACATTGCTCGCCGGACGCAAACGCGGAAAGCTGATCGTGTGCGGGCCGCAGTTGTAGTGTTTCATCAGATGCGCCGCGTGGCTCACAAGGCCGAGGACTTCAAACCGCCAGTCATACAGCCCAAACAACGCGCCGATGCCCACGTCGTCGCAACCGGCCTCGAACGCCCTGTTTAAGCCGTCAAGACGCCACATATAGTCGCCTTTCAATGTTTGCGGAGGATGCATGTTGCGATAGGTTTCGTGGTGGTACGTTTCCTGAAAAATTTGATACGTGCCGATGCCCGCTTCATGCACGATTTTGTAGCCTTCGTGGTCGAGCGGCGCGGCGTTGATGTTCACGCGGCGGATTTCGCCCTTGCCAGATTTGATAGAATAAACGCGCCGCACTGTATCAGCCATAAAGTGCGCGTCATAACGCGGATGCTCGCCGTAGACGAGAATCAATCGCTTATGGCCTTGATTGACCAGAGCGGAGACTTGCGCGCGGATGTCGTCGTCATTCAACGTCCGCCGATGCGCTTCTTTATTGGAACGGCGGAAGCCGCAGTAAGCGCATTCGTTGACGCACAGATTGCCGATGTAAAGCGGGGCGAACAGGACAATGCGGTTGCCGTAAATCCTGCGTTTTAATTCGCGCGCGCCTTCCAAGATTTCTTCAATCAATTCCGGCTCGTCGGCGTTAATGAGCGCAGCCGTTTCTTCCACCAGCAAAGGCGTTTTGGCGAGGCTCTTGGCGATGATTTCGCGGATGCGCGCGGAGTCTGCTTTGCGCTCAAGGAGCGAGTGAAGTTTGTCGTTTTCAATAAAATCTTGAGCGGCTCCGCTTAATTTTTTTTCCATAAAATGTTTGGGTGCGATCATATTGAAGCGGCGCAGCAAAGCGCGTTGGAGGTTGAGCATTGTTGATAGCGAGGCGAGCAGCCCGCGCCTTGGCCGATTTTTCTGCCAAGGGATAAAATCCGTCGCTGAATGGAAAGACGGCCTTCGTCGGAAGTCGCATCCACGCTGGTTTTGCCGGGGTAAAGTTGATAGCGCGCGCGGTATTTTTCCGGCGTGATATTGGGCATGACAACGTTCGCGCCGCGTTGAAAAGCCAGTTCATGGCCGTTGACAGGATTCAACGTGGCCAGCGCGGTGGTGGAAGGAATGTTGGCTCGCGGACAAGCAAGCCGCGCCAATGCTAGGACGCGATAAGTCATCTCTTCCGTCGGCGGGATTTGATGGGGTAACGGGTCGCCGTTTCTTTGTCCAAGCGGCGTGTGCGGGTTGGGAATGAAAGGGCCGATGCCAATCATATCCAAATCCAATTCGCGCAGCAGTTCGATGTCGCGCGCCAAGCTCTCCCATGTTTGGCCGGGGATGCCAACCATCATGCCGCTGCCGATTTCATAACCGATGCTTCGGAGAAAATGCAGCAGGGCGATTCTGTCCGATTGGCGGTGGGGCAGGGAAGGGTGAATGGAGTCGAACAAAATGGGATCGGAAGTTTCAAAGCGCAGCAAATAGCGATCTGCGCCCGCTTCTTTCCATTGCGCCAGCTCTTCTTCCTCGCGCTCGCCCAAGCTCAAGGTAACGGCCAAGGCCGTTTCACTTTTGATTTGGCGAATCAGCGCGGCGATGTCTTCCGACGAAACAGCCGGGTCTTCGCCCGACTGCAAAACAACCGTGCCGAAGCCGTAAATGGCGGCTTGCCGCGCGCATTGCGTGATCTCGTCCATAGACATGCGATAACGGAGGAGATGACGATTGCCCGCTCTCAAGCCGCAGTAAGCGCATTGCCGAACGCAGCAGTTGCCGATTTCAATCAACGCGCGGAGATGAACGGCGTCGCCCGCATAGTGCGCGCGGGCTTCATCCGCCGCTTGCCACAACGGAGCGGGGTCGTCCGTTGTCAACCAATGCAGAAGTTCAGCGCGCTCAAGGCGCGAATGAAAAAGCGCGTTCAAACCGTTTCCGGCGCGAGGGCCGATTTCGTGACGACGCCTTCCAGCTTGCCGAGCTTGCCGGTCAGCGCGCCTAGTTCATCCGTCGTCGCGTCCACGATGAGCGTGATGACCCAGCAATGTTTTCTTTCATAAGGCAAACCCATGCGGCCCGCGATGATGTCGCCGTGTTCGGAAAGAATGCGATTCACTTCCGGCGCTTGTTTTTGGCGGTTTTGAATGATGACACCGACGAAACCTAATCTTTTTTGCATAACGTCTCCCTTTAAATAACAATGCCCAACTTCACTTTTGGCGAGGCTGGGCGTCGAAACCGAGACGCTGTTCCCTTGATTTCAGAGGAAATCCTCACCGCAGGAATCAGAGCAATTTTGATTAGCCTGCATGGTGTCAGAGGAGAGAAACTGCTGCAAGAGAATTTGAGCCGCCGCGCTGTCCACTTTGCTTTTTTGCTTCTTCGCGTCATGCCCCGCCTCGCGCAAGAGTCGGCTGGCTTGGACGGTGCTCAAACGCTCATCCACTGTTTGAATGGGCGTATTGAGCGATGGCTTGAGCTTTTCGATCCATTGCCGCGCGGCTTCCGCGGCGGGGCCGAAAGTGCCGTCCATATTGCGCGGCATGCCGACGAGGATGAGGCGAACGTCTTTTTCTTGAACGAGATTTTTCAAAGCGGCGGCGAATTTAGGAAAAGGCTCGGCCTCAAAAAACGGAAGAGGCGTGGCGATAATGCCGAGAGGATCGCTGATGGCCGCGCCGATGCGTTTTGTGCCGTAATCGAGCGCGAGAATGCGGCTCATGGGCGTCACTCTTTCGCCAGCGCGCTGGTGATGGGTTGGACGAATTGGAAAATTTTTTCCGCAAGATCGGGCGATGAACCGTGTTGCGCGATTTGATTTACAATCGCGCTGCCGATGACTACGCCGTCCGCAACGGCGGCCACCGCGCGCGCTTGTTCCGGCGTGGAAATGCCGAAGCCGACGCAAATGGGCAAGCTTGTGTGAGAGCGGATGCGGTTAACTTGATCGGACAAACTGGCGGCGATTTGATCTTGCATGCCTGTCACTCCCTCGCGCGAAACGTAATAAATAAAGCCGCTGCTGGTGGAGACAATCTCTTCGATGCGTTGCGGCGGCGTGGTGGGCGCGATGAGCGAGATGCGCTTCAACGCGCAATCCTGCGGCCATTCGCGTTTGGCTTCTTCCGGCGGAAGATCGAGAATAAGCATGCCGTCAACGCCTGCTTTTTCAGCTTCCTTGAGAAAACGTTGGAGGCCGAAGTGAAAAATGGGGTTGTAATAAGTGAAGAAAACAAGCGGGATTTGCGAACGCTGCCGAATGGCGTGGGCAGTTTCAAGGACGCGCTGCGGCGTTGCGCCCGCTTCCAGCGCGCGTTGATTGGCGAGTTGATTCACCGTGCCGTCGGCCAGCGGATCAGAAAAAGGAATACCGAGTTCAAGGACGTGCGCTCCCGCGCGTTCGAGAGCCAGAGCCACGTCAACCGTTTTTTCTAAAGAAGGATCGCCTGCGGCAATGTAGGGCACGAAAGCTTTTTTGCCTTCTTGCTTGAGCTTCTGGAATACGGCGTCAATGCGGTTCATGGGTTCAAACTTTTGCCAATGATTTGCAGACCTTCAAGGGTGAGTAAAGGACGAATCGCGAAAATTTCCGGCAATAGACGCGCCATGAACTGCGCTTGGCCGCCTGTTGCGATGAGCGTGACGCGCCGTTTTGTTTTTAATTCCGCGCAAAGGGCGCGCAGAATTTCCCGAACAAGGCCGCGATAACCGATAAGAACGCCCGCTTGCATCGCCTCCGTTGTGTCGCGGCCAATCGCGCGTTTGGGCTGGCGGAGAGCGACGCGGGGCAGTTGAGCGGCGCGCGCAGGAAGATAATGTTGCATCGCATCCAAACCGGGTGCGATGACGCCGCCCAGAAATTCCTTTTTTTTGGAAACAACGTCAAACGTCGTTGCTGTGCCGAAGTCTATGACAATAGCGGGGAGCGGGCAAAGATGAGCCGCCGCGACTGCGTTGGCGAGGCGATCCGCGCCAATTCGGTGCGGTTTGGAATATCTCAAGACAAATTCCAAAGGTGAGTGATGCGTCAACAGGTGTAATCGATTTTTGGGCCAGATTTTTTTGAGCAGAGCGCTTTTTTTTGGAACGACGGAACAAACGATCAGCATCGCATCGGGGTAAGATTTTTTTAAGCGACTCAACCACGCGGCGGTGAAAGAAGCAGTCGCCGTTCTTTTGCAGGAGCTGATTTGCCGCAGATTGCCCTCGGCGTATTTCACGCAGGAATTGCCGATGTCCATGAAAAGATGAGTAGCGTTTTTCATGAAGATTCGCCGATTTCATGCAGCTTGCGATGCAACGTGCGGCGGCTGATGCCGAGGAGCTTGGCCGCTTCCGTTCGGTTGTCGCCGCATTTTGCGAGAGCTTGGGCGATGATTTTTTTTTCCGTTTCTTCTAAATTCAGGGAGCGAAAAACAGGCGCGGTGGTTTGCGGTTGGAAACGATTCAAAGTCGGCGGTAAATCTTTAAGCGTGATTTCATCGCCGCGCGCCAAGACCACGCCGTGTTCCGCCGCCGTTCGCAATTCGCGCACATTTCCCGGCCAGTCGTAATGAAGAAAAATTTGCTCGGCTTCTTGGCTTAACTGGAGCGGCTTCTTTTTGTTTTCAGAGCAAAATTCCTTGAGAAAAGCTTGAGTGAGGAGAGGGATGTCCTCGCGCCGCTCGCGTAGAGGCGGCAGGCCGATGCGCACGACGTGAATCCTGTAAAACAAATCTTCTCGGAATTTACCTTCCTTTACCATCGCTTCCAGATTGCGATTCGTGGCGACGACGAGCCGCACGTCCACTTCGATCTCTTGATTGCCGCCCACGCGCTCGAATTTTTTCTCGCCCAAAACGCGCAGCAATTTCACTTGCGTAGAAGCGTCAATCTCTCCGATCTCATCCAAAAAAATCGTTCCTTTGTCCGCTTGTTCAAAACGTCCGATGCGCCGTTCATGCGCGCCTGTGAACGATCCGCGTTCGTGGCCGAACAACTCGCTTTCCAGTAATTGCGGCGAAAGAGCCGCGCAGTGGACGGCCACAAAGGATTTGTTCTTGCGCGGGCTTAAATGATGAATCGCTCGCGCGATGAGTTCCTTGCCTGTGCCGCTCTCGCCTTCGATGAGAACCGCCGCGCGCGACTCGGCCACCTGCCTGACGATTTCGAAAATTTCCAGCATCTTCGGCGACGCGCCGATGATTTGTTCCACGCCGAATTTGATGTTCAGCTCCTTGCGAAGCTGAACGTTTTCCTGTTCCACCTTTTTGCTTTTCCACGCGCGCAGCAAAAGCATTTCCAACTTGTCAATGTTGACGGGTTTCGTGACGTAATCGTAAGCGCCGCGCCGCATCGCCTCCACCGCCGTGTGCACCGAACCGTAAGCCGTCATCATCACGCAAACGGGCGGTTTGGTCATGCCTTGGCATTTTTCCAGCAGCTTCATTCCCTCGGAGTCTTGGTTTAAGCGCAGGTCTGTCAGGACGAGATCAACCGTTTCCGCGTCTAAAATCGTCTCCGCGCTTTTTAAATCACCGGCTAAATAAATCTCAAAACGCTCCTGCAACGCGCGGCGCAAGCCATCGCGCGTGTGCTTTTCATCATCTACGATGAGCAACGTTGGGCGTTCCATAAAACCGCCATTTTAGCGTTAAAAGTAAGAGAACCCTAGCTCTTTTTAGGCCCTTCGAGCAAATGCACGCGCAAATCGCGCACGGGCAGCTTGACCCGCACCGTCGTGCCGCGATTTTTTCCGCTCTCCAATTCCAGTTCGCCGCCGTGTTCCCGCGCGATGCGTTGCACGATGAGCAAGCCAAGGCCGTGCCCGTCTTTTTTGGTGGTAAAATAGGGTTGGAAAACGTGCGGCAAGTCTTTTGCGGCAATGCCGCTTCCGTTGTCCGTGAAGCTGATGACAAGGTGGTTTTCCTTGTGTTCCATTTGAATGAGCAACGCGCCGTTTTTGCCGATGGCTTGAATGGCATTGCGGATGATGTTGTAGAAAGCCTGCTTGAGTTGAGCGGCGTCAATCATCGCTTGCGGCAGGCTGGCGGGGACGCGGCATTCGACAGCGATGTCTCGGTTCTCCAATTCCGTCTTCAATAACTTTAGAGTCTCTTCCAACGCCAGCTCCGCTTTGCCGGGGACAAGCTCCGGCTGTGTCGGGCGAATCGCGCGCAAAAACTGGCTGATAATGGCGTCGAGCCGGTCAATTTCTTTTCGAGCCACGGCGAGGGATTCCTGCCATTCGCGCGCGGTTTTTGGGGAAATTTTGTCCGCGTCGCGTTCCATCAGTTGCAGTTGAAGGTTGAGATTATTGAGCGGATTGCCCAATTCATGCGCAACGCCGGCGGCGAGAAGCGTGATCGCCTGCATCCGCTCGGACTCAATCGTCTCGCGCGTCGTCGTGCGCTCTTGCGTCACGTCGTGAAAAATGGCGGCAAAACTGTTCTTCGGCATGTCTTCTTGCTCGATGGGGACGAGATAAAATTCCAGAAAGCGATGTTCGGGGTAGTGAATCTCCAGCGTGCGCGTCGCAGCTCGGCCTTCGCTCAACAGAGCAGACCAATCCACGTCTTTTAAATAGCGGTCAATCGTGGCGTTGACCAAATCCGGCAGCGCGAGCAAACGCGCCGCCGCACGGTTAAAGTATTCAATGCGCCCGCTCGCGTCCAAAATCACGACGCCCTCTTGAAGCGTGTTGAAAACCGTCTCAAAAAAGCCTTTTTCCTTAACGAGGCGGACGAGGCAGGCTTGAAGATCATCCTTGCCTAATCGCTCCACGCGATTGAGCAATTTTCCAAAAAAAGCGGTTTTCATACGACGGGGTTTTTTATTCTACCGCCGCGCCGCTGTTTTTCAATGTTTAGTCTTTTTAGTCCTTATCTTCCGGATGTCCCTCGCGGGCGATGACGGCGTCCACTTGGAGCAAGCCTTTTTCTCCGGCGCGTTGCACAAGTTTCAACAGGTAATCCATCGAAGAAACTTCTTCAAGTTGTTCATTGATAAACCATTGAAGAAAATTTTGCGTGAAGTAATTGGATTCTTTGACGGCAAGGGCGAGGATGGCTTCGATTTGTTTCGTCACTCTCATTTCGCTGTTGTAAGCGGCTTGGATGGCTTCTTCGGCGGATTTGAATTTGTTGATTGGTTGAGGAATGGCGGGGATTTCCACCGGAGTGGCCGTATCGCCGAGGTATTTTATGAACTTCAGCGCGTGCTTATTTTCCTCTTCCGCTTGTTTGTAAAAATAACGCGCTAGATTGGACAGACCTTCGTCCGTGAAATAAGCCGCCATGGCGACGTATTGAGTCGCAGCCCCAAATTCATGGCCGATTTGCTGGTTGATAAGATTGGCGATATTTTTCGTGATTAACATGACATTAGAGTCGCGCAAAAGCCTTAAAATTCAAGCTGAAATCTGCGGCGATTTAATTTAGGCTAACTTTCTTATGCGATTTTTTCAGGCAGAAACGAACACCTCGGTAAAGGCGATTCCCACGCGGGCAGAGTTGAAGGAAAGCGACAAATGGGATTTAACGCCGCTTTACTCCAACGACGAAACATGGACAGAAGCGTTGAGCCAATTCCGGGCGGAATTTCCTCAAATCAAAAAATTCAGGGGAACGCTCGGCCAATCCGCCGAGGCAATGCTGG
Organism: bacterium; assembly: GCA_043805085.1. Taxonomy (GTDB): domain Bacteria; phylum Verrucomicrobiota; class Verrucomicrobiia; order Methylacidiphilales; family Verrucolacustridaceae; genus JAZDII01. Next base: position 11,495 of record JAZDII010000092.1, on the reverse strand, counting down.
CGTGCTTGGAATTTGAGAAGACCGTGGATTTAAAACTTGAGCGGCTTCAGCACTATGCCTCCCTTCAAACGGCGGAAGACAGTTCCAACGACGCTTACCTGAAGCGCGAGGGGCAATTGCAGCATTGGATCACGCAATGGGCCGAGGCTGCTTCTTTCGTGAACCCTGAAATCCAAGCCATCGGCGACGAGCGATTCGAGTCTTTTCTTCAAGCGGAATGTTTGCGGCCTTGGGTGACGCAATTGCGCAGGCTGCGACGGTTTAGACCGCACACGCTTTCTCATGCGGAAGAGCGATTGCTCGCGTTGGGCGACGCGGCTTTGGAAGGTTGCGACGAGGCATTCTCTCAACTCACCAACGTGGACATGAAGTTCGGTTTCCTTCGGAATGAAAAGGGCGAGAAAATCGAGTTAAGCCACGGCGCGTTTTCCTCCTTTTTACAAAAGCGCGACCCCAAATTGCGGCGCAAAGCTTTTTCCCAGTATTACCAAGAATTTGACGATCATAAGTTTTCTTTGGCGGCGACTCTTGCCACCTCCGTCAAGGCGGACGTCTTTCACATGCGCGCGCGGAATTATTCTTCTTCCTTGGAATCCGCCTTATTTCCCGACGCCGTGCCCGTGGCGGTTTATGATAATCTCATCCAAACCGTGCGACGGCGTCTACCCGTTTTGCATCATTACTACAACGTTCGACGGAGACTGCTGGGCCTGAAAAAAATTCATCTTTACGACACGTATGTGCCGTTGGTTAAAAAAATCGAAAAGCGCACGACGTTTGACGAAGCCGTGGAGCTTGTGCTGGCGGCGTTAAAGCCTTTGGGCGAGGAATACGTTAGCGTTTTGGGCGAAGGTTTGCGAAAGAGCCGTTGGTGCGACCGTTATGAAACCAAGGGCAAACGCAGCGGCGCGTTTTCCAGCAGCAGCTACGGCAACCCGCCTTATATTTTGATGAATTATAAAGAGGACGTTTTTGCCGAGGTTTATACCCTCGCGCATGAGGCGGGGCATTCCATGCACTCGTGGTTCAGCCAGAAACATCAATCTTTTCAAGATCACCACTACCCTATTTTTCTTGCCGAAGTGGCTTCCACCTTTAACGAAGAGCTTTTGACGCATTATCTTTTGGAAAATACCGACGACCGCGACATGCGCGCCTATCTGATCAACCGGCAAATTGACGATATCCGCAGCACGCTGCACCGGCAGACCATGTTTGCCGAGTTTGAAAAAATCACGCATGAGATGGGAGAGAACGGCGAGGCGCTGACTTTGGAGACGTTCCGCGCTGTTTATCGCAAATTGCTGGACGCCTACTTCGGCCCGCGTTTTTGCATAGACGAAGAACTGGAGCTGGAATGCTTGCGCATTCCGCATTTTTACGGCGGGTTTTACGTTTATAAATACGCGACCGGCATTTCTGCCGCTCTGGCGTTGGCGCGGCGCGTGCTTCAAGGAGGGAAAGAGGAATTGCGCGCTTACTTGAAGTTTCTTCAATCCGGCGGTTCTCGATATCCGTTGGAAACTTTGGCCGCCGCAGGCGTGGAGATGTCCACTCCCGCGCCCATCGAGGCCGCGCTGCAGCTTTTTGAACAACGGGTGGAGGAATTGGAAAAGTTGTTGGGCTAAAAGAAGACAAGGAATGAAGTTGTCAGGAGAACATTCTGCGCTAAAAAAGGAGGCCTATGTTGACGGGAAATTTTGAAAAATGCCTTTCGTATGTCAGTTCTCAACTGGCGGAATCCAAAGATAAAAATGGGCACGTTCATCTTGGCACACGGCCGGCTGTGACATTTTCCCGAATGACCGGTTGCCGGATGCCTTTGATCGGGGCCGGTTTGGTGGATTACTTAAACGAACATAGCAGGGATCACGTTATTCCGTGGACGTTTTTCGACAAAAACCTCGTTCAAAAAGTTTTGGAAGATCACAACCTGCCGTCGCATTTAGAAAAATGCATGCCGGAAGACAAAACCGGCGTGGTGGAAGACTTGATCGGAGAGATTTTCGGCAGCGATCCTTCGCACTGGTTTCTGATTCAAAAGACGCGCAAGACGATTTATCAGTTGGGCAGGTTGGGCAACGTCCTCATCGTCGGACGCGGCGCCAACATCATCACTCATGATTTGCCGAACATGGTGCATGTGCGGCTCATCGGTTCTTTTGAGAGACGGGTGGCGCGGATGAGGGAGTCTCTTAAATTAAGCGAGCGCGAGGCTCAAGCGTGGGTCAAAAAAACGGACCTAGCGCGCCAGCGTTATGTGATGGCGCATTTTGGGGAGGACATTAACAATCCTTTTCTCTACCACCTCATCATCAATACGGATCATTTTTCGGACGAGACGATCATTAACATTGTTGGCGAGGCCGCTCTCCAGCGCGAAAAAGAACTGCGCGCGCGCAAGAAATAAACCTAGACACTTGCCGTTGCATTTTTATGCTGCGGGCATGCATATTCACATTACGCCCAGGCATTTGAAATTAACGGGAGCGATTCACGGTTTTGTAGCCGAAAAAATCGAGCATTTAGAACACGCGACAGATCAAATTATAGGCGCGCACGTCGTGTTATGGCATGATCACACGCGCAAACCCACCCAGCAGTTTCGCGTCAAAGTCCATCTCGCTATTCCCGGGCCGGACATCTTTGCGGAAGAAGCGGCGGAAGACCTTTACGCGGCAGTGGACATGGTCGTGAATAAATTGTCCCAGCAGTTGCGCAAGCGAAAGACTAAGGTCAAACAGAAGACAAAAATCAAAGCGCAGAAAGAACGCGAGCAGATGAAACGCCGCGGCGAAGCGTTCTTTTAATTGCATCGCAGCAAAACCTTGCCTTCGCCGCTTTGTTGTGCGCAGGAAACAGCGGCGGCGATTTCTTCCAAAGGAAAAACGCGGCGGACGGGAATGTGCAGCTTCCCTTCGCGCATGAGCGCGCCAAGTTCGGCAAACACGGCTTCTTTTGTCGGTGTGTCGGCGCGTTGGAACCAGCGCGACATCCAAAATCCGCGAAAGTGAAGGTCTTTAAAAATCAGAAATTTATTGGGAATTTTTAACGCCTCGCGGCTCATCGCGCCGTAAGTGACAAGCATGCCGCTTTCTTCCAAACAATCCGCCAGCCGCGTCGCGCTCTCGCCGCCGACGGCATTAAGGCCGAGCCGCAGCTTGCCGCGCGGGATGGAAAATTCCGCGAGCTTCTTTTTGACGTTGGCATCGTCCGCAAGAACAACATCCGCGCCGATGGAGCGCAGTTCTTCCGCCAGCTCCGGTCTGCGCACAAGATTGACCGTGTGAGCGCCAAGCGTTCGGGCGATTTGGATAACGCATCGTCCCACGGCGGAGTTCGCAGCGTTTTGAATGACCCAGTCGCCGGTTTGGAGCGCGACAAAATCGTGCAACATCCGCCAAGCCGTGGGCGGGTTGACGCACAGCATCGCCGCTTGTTGATCGTCTAAGTCTTGAGGAAGTTTGAGGCACTGGTCGGAGGGAACGCGCGCATATTGTTGCCATGAGCCGAGAGGCGGCTTGACCCAGTCGCCGACTTGAAAGCGGTTGACGTCCGCGCCAATGGCGACAACGACGCCCAGCCCTTCGTTTCCTGGCACGGCGGGCAGGGGAGGGCGAAGGCCGTAAGTTCCTTCGATGAGATTAATGTCCGACGGGTGAATGGGCGCGAATTTTAGTTTTAGCAATACTTCTTTGTCTTGGGGTGGCGAGACGGATTCTTCTTCAATGCGCAGGACTTCTTGAGGTGCGCCGAATTGATGGAAACGGATGGTTTTTGCAATGGAAGGCAATTTCACGCGATTAAGATGATAAACGGTAAGGGAAACAATGAGCGAGGGGAAAAAGCAAAACGCCGTTGCCTTTTAGAGCAACGGCGTTAAGAAGGTTTAAATGCGATTTTACGCGGCGGACATCACACCGTTGGCGGATCTTTTCGCCAACCGCTCTTCATAAGAGAACGGAAGCGCGCTGGCAAAGAGCGCTTGCAGGCGATCCCTTTCTTTTTCCATGGAAACCAAGTGAAGAAGGAGAAGGTGATCCAGCACAATCAGCGTTTGACGGTCGGAGGCGCAAAGCTTGGCCAATTCCATGCGTCGCTCGTCAGCCATGCAACCGAAGTGGAAAATCAGCACGATTTCGTCCGGCTTATTGTCGCTGGCTTCGGCAATGAGCATTTCCTCCGAGGGGCGGCCCCAGTAGCAGGAGATGCGGTATTTGCCTTGTGTCGCGGCGGATTGATAGCCGGGCGGGCAGATAGATTTATTTTTGATGGGCGCGCAGTTGACGGAGAAGCCGACGCGGTGCCGTTTTTCCTGTCGAATGTCGGTCACTTCAAAACCGCAAGCGGTCAACACGGATTTTACGTCCGTAGTGGTGGCTTTAAGGTCGCGCGTCATGGATGCCCAGTTTTGGAGCACTTGCGCGGAAGCCTCTACTTGAGGCTTGGACATTCTGTTAAACTCCATCGGACCGATTTTTTGCTGGGCGATGATTTGCAGAATGATTTCGTGGAAAGAATTTTTTTCCAGAAGCCGCTCTAAATCAACGCATCGGTTAGAGAACGCGGTAGCATCAGCAATCGGCTCTCCTTTCTTGATAAGGACGCCCGGCGGCGGTTCCACCGGCAAGCGTGGCCATGAAGTGGGTAAAACAGGCTCTTTTTCCTTTGGTTCCGTTTTGACTTCACTGACGAAAGACGGCTTCTCTGCAGATTTAATAAAAGGAGGAGTAGAAGGCGCAGGCTCGTTGTTCATGACGAGAATCGGCTCGCCGATGATGAGGTGACCTCGCATCGCCGCCATGATAAAAGGGCCTTCAAATATTTTAGTGGTGGTTAGGCGCAGCTTTTCGCATTCCGCATCGTCCAGAGATTCTCCTTGTTCAATGATACGAATCACCATGCCGAAGGTGTCCACAGTGTCCTGAACTTTGGCAAGCTCACTTTCAAAATCCTCAAGTCTGGTTCCCTTGAGATGGTCTAACAAATCGCCGGCGCGTTTTCTAAAATCGGTCAAATAAAGGACATGGTATCCTTTGGCTGCGGTGACGGCTGTGGCCTTTTTTAACGCTATAAGGCGGCGTTCACGTTCATTGAGCAGCAAGTTTTCAACGGCGGCGTCGAGAAGAGCTTGGAGATCATTAAGCGAAACCAATTTTGAAGGTTCCGGTTTTAAGGAACAATCTTCTGCAAACTTGATCGTTTGCTGGCGTTGAGCGTCAAATTCTGTGATGACCATTCTGATGCCATCTTGCACGCTGCTATAAGGAGGGATGCCAAGATTTTCCATCTTGGAAGCTACCTCGCGCAACTCAATTCCCAAAGAATTAAATCGAGAGCGCAGCTCTTGAAGAGACTTTTTTAATTGCCTCGCCTGATCTTGAACCTCTTGCATTTTTGTCATAAAATCCCTTTAACACGAATGTAACTTTTTTTATCAATGCTTTGGTTCTTACTTGCCTTTAGGCAAGCAGTTGAATCTAAAATTTCTATACTGGAATGTCGAGGAAAATTTTAAGCTTTTTGAGAGCTTGGTTTAATCTTCTCCCAAAAGGCGGCTCCTCGGTCGAGGCATTCTTCGGGTGAAAAAGTGATTTCTTCCCCTTGTTAAATGTCTCGGAGGGCGATCATATTGGCAGGCGTGCCGTTGACAGCTTTGGCTTCTCCCACATTAGGATTTTTGCTGAAATTAGTAAAACGGTCGTTATCGGCGGGCAAAAGAAACTTGCCATGCGCTCGATCTCGATAAGCAAAATGGTCAACGATTTGCCTTTGAAAAGGCGACAGTTTTTCGATGAAATCATCTTCCAAAACAATGTCGAGACCGGGGGCGAATTTCCATGTGATTGTTCCGGCGGGAATGAATTCCGCCTCAAAAAGACCGATGCCATGAATAGGAGATTTATCCAAATAGGTGTTAACTGTTAACACATGGGTTCTTTTAGAATTTCATCAGCCTGTTGCAACGGAATTTTTTTAAACGCCTTTAATACGCTTTTTATTTTACTAATGGCATGGATTCTGCTCTCTTTTTTAAAATGTTCGCTTTAATCGAAAGACATTGAAATGGAAACACCTCGAAAGAATAAGAGCGCGCCGCCTCCTGATCTGGATTTGCCTGAAAACGGGATAGGAGATAGGCGAAAGCGATTGGGTCTTACGCCTTTGCATATGGCTGTATCGAATGGGAACGGAGAATTTGTTGCTGATTATTTGGAAGGAGAGGGCAAAAAGGATTTGAATGCCCAGACGAATTCAGGCGAGACGCCTCTTCATTTAGCGGTTAGTTGGAATCATCCGGAAATTGTTCGAACACTTTTGGAAGCCGAAGCCGATACGGAAATTCGCGACACGTTGGATAAGACGCCTCTGATGGCGGCGGCGAGATATGGAAAGTTGGAATGTGCGCGAATACTGCTGAAAGGCAACGCAAGAATTGAAGCAGAAACACCGGAAGATATCCGAAGAGAGACGACGCCTCTTCTTTGCGCGATTGAGGGCGAAGACAACCCCGATTGTTTAAAAATCGTTAGCTTATTGTTGGAAAAAGGCGCAACGCGCATCACGGCGGAGGAATTGCAGGCGGCTCGTGAAAGCGCTTCTCAATTGAAGCGCGATGACATCATTGATTTGTTAGCAAAAGCGCCGGCGTCAACTTTAGCCAGTGAGGGAAGCCAGTTTGTTCGAGGAGAAACGACAACAGAGACCCATCGTTCGGTGAATTAAGAAAGTTTATTTCTGTAATCTTCGTAATCAAATTGCTTCACGACGCGCACGGTGTTGTTGGAAGTGTTGGCGATGGCAATGGACGGCAGAGCGATGCCGTTAAAGGTATTGTTTTTCACCATCGTGTAATGCGCCATGTCTTCAAAAACAAGGCGGTCGCCGGTTTGAAGCGGCTTGCTGAAGGAATAGTCGCAGATGATGTCTCCGGCAAGACATGTGGGGCCGCCTAAACGATACGTGTGAGGCAAAACGTTCGGCTCTGCGGCGTCGGTGATAATGGGGCGGTAAGGCATTTCCAAGACGTCCGGCATATGCGCCGCAGCGGAAGTGTCCAAAATGGCTATATTCATATCATTGTGGATAATATCCAACACAGATGACACGAGAGCGCCGGTGCGCAGGGCGATGGCCTCGCCCGGCTCTAAATAAATTTCAAGCCCGTGCTTTTTCTTAAAACGGGTGATCAACTCGCAAAGTTTATCCACGTCATAGTCCGGTCGGGTGATATGATGTCCGCCGCCGAAATTCATCCATTTTATTTTGCTAAAAGCGGGCTGAAACTTTTTCTCCACTTCCTTCAGCGTTTTTTCTAAAGGCGCGGCGTTTTGCTCGCATAAAGCATGAAAGTGCAAGCCGGAGATGCTGTCCAGTTCATCAAAACGGAATTGGTCGAAGGGAATGCCCATGCGCGAGTATTTGCCGCAAGGGTTGTAGATTTTGCGCGGCGCTTTGCCGTAACCCGGATTCACGCGGAGGCCGCATTGGACGTTTTTCGCCGTTTCCTTAAAACGCCGCCACTGGGAGAAGGAATTGAAAATGATATGATCGGCGCAACGGGTGAGTTCCTTGACTTGTTCTTCGCTAAAGGCGGGCGCGTAAGCGTGAACCTCGCCGCCTAATTCCTCGCGCCCCAGCCGCGCTTCGTGAACGGAACTCGCTGCCGTGCCGTCCAGATATTGCCGGATCAACGGAAAAAGGCTGAACATCGCAAAACCTTTGAGCGCGAGAAGGATTTTGCATCCCGTCCGCTCTTTAACAGAGCGGAGAATTTTGAGGTTTCTTTCAACGGCGACTTCGTCAACGACGTAACAAGGCGTCGGAACTTTCTCGATGATTTCGCGGGTCATTTTTTCAGTGAAGCAAAGTAGTCCTGGTCCGCCGGTCTTTCTTCTTCTATCCAAGGCAAGCCGTGAAGGTTGAGCTTTTCCATGAACGGTTCGGGGTCGAATTGCTCCACATTGAAAACGCCTTCGCCCTTCCATTGGCCGGTGAGCATGAGCAGCGCGCCGATCATCGCCGGAACGCCGGTGGTGTAGGAAATGGCTTGAGATTTTGTTTCCTTGAAACAAGCGGCGTGGTCGCAGACGTTATAGACGTAATACTGCTTCTTTTTGCCGTTTTTGACGCCGTTGATGAGGCAGCCGATGTTTGTTTTTCCTGAATACGTCACCGCCAACGAAGCAGGGTCGGGCAGCAACGCTTTCAGGAACTTCAGTGGAATGATTTGATGCCCCTCAAAATTGACAGGATCAATGCGCGTCATGCCTACGTTTTGCAACACGCGCAAATGGGTGATGTATTCTTGACCGAAGGTCATCCAGAAACGAATTTTTTTCAGTCCTTTGATGTTTTTGACGAGGGATTCCAGTTCTTCGTGATAGAGCAGGTAGCTTTCCTTCGGCCCGATTTGCGGATAATCGAAAGGCAGATGAACGGAGAGCGGGGAGATTTCCACCCACTTGCCTTTTTCCCAGAATTTTCCCCGTTGCGTGATTTCGCGGATATTGATTTCCGGATTAAAATTCGTGGCGAACGACTGGCCGTGGCTGCCTGCGTTGCAGTCGAGGATGTCAACGGTGTGGATTTCGTCGAAATGCTTTTTCTGCGCCCACGCGCAAAAGATGTTCGACACGCCCGGGTCAAAGCCGCATCCCAAAAGCGCCATGAGCTTTCTCTTTTTAAACTGCTCCCGATACCCCCACTGTTCCTTGTAGGAAAACTTCGCCACTTCCGGCGATTCGTAATTAGCGGTGTCGAGGTAAGGAACGCCCGCTTCCAGACAGGCGTCCATGATGGAAAGGTCTTGGTAAGGCAGCGCGACGTTGATGACCAGTTCTGCGCGGCATTTTCTAATTAAAGCTACAACTTCCTGCGGATGATCGGCGTTGACTTGCGCGGTTTGAATCGGGCGGCTGATTTCTTGGCGAATCGCCTCGCACTTGCTCAACGTGCGACTGGCCAAGCAAATTTCAGAAAAAACTTTAGGGACTTGCGCGCATTTATGCGCCACGACTCTCCCCACTCCTCCCGCTCCGATAATTAACACGCGACTCATGCCAAACTCCTTTTTTTAAGAAAGGAAATCAAGTTATGAGAGCTTTTTGCCGTTGGCAAATCTATAAGAGTCCGTTTTGGGTAGAGTCTTCATTTTTGAAACGAGAATTTGCCTGTGTTTATAGCAAAAGAACCTCCCCTGCGCCCGAGATTGCTTCGTCGCCCCGACAAAGTCGGGGCTTCTCGCAATGACAAATGCAATACATATAGCATTGTCATTGCGAGCGAGGGAAGCGAAGCAATCTCCCATTTTCTGCGCGGGAGCGCATGGAAAATGGGGCTACCTCTCTTCGAATGAGGACACTGCCCCGTTTTACTATTGCCACGGCAAGGAACGGTTCTTACCATGAAAAGTCCTTCTGCCCGATGGTGCAATTGGTAGCACACCAGATTCTGGATCTGGGTGTTCTTGGTTCGAGTCCAAGTCGGGCAGCCAATTTTCAGAAAAAGAAGCGTTTATTTTTTAAGTTCCCGAAGGGCGTCATTGGCAATCCAACGGGCGGAACGGAAAGCCATTTGTTTAATTTCATAAGCCAGTTTGATTGCAGCGCGGCGAAGAAGAGGATTTCTTTTCCCGATTTGTCTTAACGCCCAGTTGACCGCTTTTTTGACGAAGTTGTGTTCGTCGACAGCGTGTTTTTTAATGAGAGGAAAGAATTGCAAGAAATCTTTATCAGTGGCTTTTTTATCGTGAACCGAAAGCGCGGCCATCAGCACAAATCCCGCGCGTTTTACAAACTCGCTTTTCTTTTCGCTCCATTCCTTGGCCTTTTGATAGGCAAACGGTGTGCGGTCAAAAAGGTTGCTGCAAACCTGATCGCACACATCCCATGAATCAAAATCTTTCACCCACTTTTCCATTTGCTTGCGGGTAAGTTGTTGGGGATCGGCGATAAAGCCGGCCAAAAGCCGCGCTTCATGAATTCCTGTTTCCCAAAGTTCAAGCGCAAGGGCGTGGTCTTTGCCTATTTCTTTGGCCATCTTCCGTAAAACGGGGATACTGATTCCCAGCGTCTCTTTAGAATTGATTCCAAACCTCGCCATGCCTTCGACGTTCTTGGAATTGGCGAGGGATTTAAGCTTAGCCGTGATTTCGCGTGTTTTTATCAAGATGGTTTTTGAGGTGAAACGGATTCGTGATAATCCTGCAACGCGGCGATGGAGAGGCCGTTTTTCTTGAGGGAGCGGATGCCGCGCACGCTGGCTTCGGCGGCGGCGATGGTGGTCATGACGGGCACTTTCTGGTAAAGCGCGGTGGTGCGGATTTTGGTTTCGTCCGCGCGCGCGACAGGGCCGGACGGGGTGTTGATGACGAGGCTGATTTCGTTGTTTTTGAGAAGGTCGAGCGCGTTGGGGCGGCCTTCGTTGATTTTGAAGAGAGTGTTGACGGGGACGCCGGCTTCCGTTAACGCGCGGGCGGTTCCGGAGGTGCTGCACAGGGTAAAACCTAGTTCAACCAGCTCACGGGCGAGGGGAATGACGCGCGGTTTATCTTCGTCGCGCACGCTGATGAAGATTTGGCCTTTGAGCGGCAGGGGCGGCGCGGCGGCGATTTGCGTTTTGGCGTAGGCCGCGCCGAGATCGCGGTCAATGCCCATGACTTCGCCGGTGGATTTCATTTCCGGCCCAAGTAAAATGTCCACGCCGTGAAAGCGGGAGAAGGGGAACACGGCTTCTTTGACGGAGTAATGAGAGGGTTTGATTTCTTTCGTGAAGCCGAGTTCTTGCAGTGTTTTTCCGGCCATCACGCGCGCGGCGAGTTTGGCCAACGGCACGCCGATGGCTTTGCTGACGAACGGCACCGTGCGGGACGCGCGCGGGTTGACTTCGAGCACATAGACTTCGCCGTCTTTGACGGCAAACTGGACGTTCATCAAGCCGCATACTTGCAGTTCCTTGGCCATCGCCAGCGTGGCGGAGCGGATTTGCTCCAGCGTTTTTTCGCTTAACGAGAAGGAGGGAATCACGCACGCGCTGTCGCCGGAATGAATGCCCGCGCGTTCGATGTGCTCCATGATCGCGCCGATGACGGCGAGCTTGCCGTCGGAAATGCAATCCACGTCCACTTCGATGGCGTCGTCCAGAAAGCGGTCGAGCAGCACGGGGCGCGAGGCGGAGACTTCAACGGATTGCTTCATGTAATCGCGAAGCTCTTGCTCGGAATAGATGATTTGCATGTTGCGCCCGCCGAGGACGAAGGAAGGACGCATGAGCACGGGGTAGCCGACTTCATGCGCGCCGGCGAGGGCTTCTTTCAGCGTCGTGGCCGTCGCGTTGGACGGTTGCTTGAGTTTCAACTTCATCAACATTTGCTGAAAAAGTTTGCGGTCTTCGGCGCGTTCGATGGACGCGACGGACGTGCCGATGATGCGGACGCCCGCATCGGCGAGCCGCGCGGCGAGGTTGAGCGGCGTTTGGCCGCCGAACTGGACGAT
>JAZDII010000091.1:0-7956 GCA_043805085.1 bacterium | reverse complement strand
CTCAATAAGGCCTACATGTCTCCCTTTACGGATGATGCAGGGAAAATCGAGATTGGCCAAGACCGCAAAACGCTCGTGGCAACTTTCAAATCATTAACCGTTCCTGCTTCCGGCAAAAATCTGAAAAAAAATCCTTGGCTTCTCAAAGTTTCTCAAACGACGTCGCAACCCGTAGAAAATCCCAGAATTTTAGAAGACATGCTTAACGAAGCCGCAAAGACCTTGCTGCCGGAAAAAATGTTTCGAGCTTTCAGAGCTGAAAAATTGATAGGCCCCATCCTCAAACAAGCAGGAGTCGTCTCCGTCAACCCAAGCGGACTCCTCCGCGCCTCTGCGCCTCAAGACGACGCCTTTATCGAATTTGCCAATATCAACTGCAACGGATCCGACCAAGCCCTGTTCTGGTCAGACCCCACAACAGCTCGCGGCTACCATCCCGCCTTCGGCCTTGCCCTTAACGCCACTCCCTTGAGGGGTTATAAATCCGTGGACATGGATAACATCGTTTCCCGCGGTTTGAGTCAAACCATTGACCGATGGAACGGCGTCCAACCGCCTGAACAACGCGTCGCCAATCCCTTTAAAGGCTACGCTGCTCGCGTGATTCCCGGCCTTATCGTCATGGGCGAGCAGGGCCGCCTTGCCCCGCGCGAGTACCCCACGCAGGAACAATTCACGGAAGCGGCGGAACTAACCAAAAAAGTAAAGATGCTTCCTTCCCAGTTTTTAAAAGGAAAGCTGCAAGCTTCTTACCAACTTCCCCCCAACTACTCTTGCAGGGGCGGCGCGGCGGACGATCGCCGTGTCATTCTCATCGCAACCACTCAAACTGCTTCTTGGTGGCTGAATTCTTTCGATAAAAAAATGTACGACTCCCTTATGGAGGAAACGATCCTTCGTTTGAGGGGAAACATGGACACAGAAACAAAGCCTGAAAAACAAATCAAAGGCCTCATGCCTATGATGGCTGAAAACGAAGCGGGTCGCGCTTACATCCTTGAAATCCTTGCTTCTTACACAAAGATGGAACAAGCCGCCGCCAGCTTAGCGGCTGGCATGGATAACACCAACAGTATCCCCCAAATCACTCAACTAAGGCAGTCTATCTTCGCCAGCATGGAAAAATGGCGCGGTCAATTATCCGACCTTTGGAGCCAATACAACGAACAGAAGCAGCAAGAATGGGACATTCTGAATAAAATCGTGGATACCAACGAAAAATACACCACCATCTTGATGCAAAGGGCTTCCATGGGAGCCAACTCGGAAGCGGTCAAAGCCAAGTATAAATAACTCTCTGCCGCGCGGCTTCAACCGCCGTTTTTGCGAATATCAAAAAGCGACGTCACAGATTCATAATTATGAATGCGTTTAATCGCCTCCCCTAAAAGCTCCGCCACGCATAAAACAGTGAGAGGAAAATCCTTAATCGCCTTCACCGGCGTGGTGTTGGTGGTGACAAGCTCCTGAATATCCGATTCCCGCAGGCGTTGTTCGCCGAGGTCGTTTAACACCGCGTGCGTGATGCAGGCGTAAATGTCCTTTGCGCCGCTTTTTCTCAAAATTTTGGCGGCGGAAGTCACCGTGCCCGCCGTTTCCGTTAAATCATCCACAATAAGAATATTCTTGTCCTTCACATTGCCGACAACATACAGAGCCTCGGTTTCCGTGGCGTTGTGACGGCGCTTGGCCACAATCGCCATGCCGCAGTTGAACAACTGCGAATACATGGACGCCAGTTTCAGCCCGCCCACATCCGGCGCGACGATGACGAGGTCTTTGAGTTTCTTGGCCAAAAGATATTTGAAAAACACCGGCGCGGCGTAGAGATGATCCACGGGAATATCAAAGAAACCCTGAATTTGTTGCGCGTGCAAGTCCACCGTCAACACGCGCGTCGCCCCTGCGGCAACTAGTAAATTGGCCACCAGCTTAGCCGTGATAGGCACGCGAGGCTGATCTTTGCGGTCTTGCCGCGCATAGCCGTAAAAAGGAATCACCGCCGTGATCCTCGACGCGCTGGCGCGGCGCACAGCGTCAATCATGATGAGTAATTCCATCAAATGATGATTCGTCGGCGGGCAAGTGGGTTGGATGATGAAAAGATCACTGCCGCGAATGTTCTGTTCGATTTTTACAAACGTCTCGCCATCGGGAAAAGTCGTCACGGTGGCTTGGCCCAGTGGAATCCCGATGTAACGCGCAATGCGCTCCGCCAACTCTCGATTGGCGGACCCGCTAAAAAGTTGAAGATTGCCGACTTGTGGAATCATACGCTCGCGTATGCTGCAAACTCACATCCCTCCGCGCAAGGAAAACATTTTGCTCTATACTTCATTTTGCGTCATATGTATTGCGTTTGTCATTGCGAGGAGCGTTAGCGACGAAGCAATCTCGGGCGCAGGGGAGGTTTTAACAACATCAATGCCAACGAATCTTTGCCAAACTGACCCACTGCCATTTTGCTCTGTAAAAAACACTCCTCCTGTCATTCCCGAGAGCGAAGCGAGTCGGGAATCCAGAAGAGCTAACCTGCATAAGGCTAAGGCGCAGCCCTTAGCGCCTTAAGATACTCCCACAACGGCCCCACAACGCCTTTTTGCCTCAAACGCGCCCCAATCTCCGCAAACGCAGGCGGCAAATCGCCCACCAGCCAATTCGGAGATTGACGGCTGAACTCTTGGAGTTGCTCGGAAATACCTTCTTCCGTCATCGCTGGTGAAATAAAAAAACGCGGATACAACCAGTCCGCTTCACTGCCCAATACCTTACCCTTTTCGACAAGTTTAAACAACGGAGTGCCCGGATAAATCCTCATGCCGACCATGGTGAAAATAATAGGATTTTTGAGCTGAATCGAGTTGAGGTAAGTCGCCTGCAATGTTTCGCGCGTTTCCTCCGGCCCGCCGCAAATCAAAAAATGCGCCGTGTTCACGCCCGCTCTTTGAAGCGACTCTTGCGAATGAACAATATCTTCAAAAGTAAAATGCTTTCCGTAAGCGTCCAACACGGAATCGCAAAAACTATCGGACCCGAACTCGACGTGCGCCAAACCCGCCCGCGCCATCAACTGCGCGAGTTCATCGTCCACATTTTTCGGCCTCAAAAAACAACCCCATTTAAGAGAAACGCCCTTTTTAAGAATCGCCTCGCAAATACCGGCCACATGTTCGCGCGAAGAATTAAAAACGGAATCCACGATGAAAAGATACTTCGCGCCTTGCCGTTGAAGCTGCGCGAATTCCTCCGCCACGGCTTCCGGCGCGCGGCGGCGCGGCGTCTTGCCCTCGATCAAAGGATAGGTGCAATAACAGCACGTCAAAGGACAGCCGCGCTGGGTCTGGACGTTCAACATGCCGCTCGCGCGAAGGTAATACTCCACAAGCCGCGCCGGTCGTTGCGGAAAAATCTTTTCATCCATCGCCGCGCGTTGCGGCGGATTGGCAACGATTTTTTCACCGCTTCTGAAAACAAGGCCGGAAATGTTCTCCACATCCTCGTTTTTTTCTAAAGCTTCAACCAACCGAACCATCGTTGTTTCCGCTTCGCCGATGACGCCGAAATCCGCGCCGGTCTTTTCCAGCAGGGCAACCGGAAAAATAGAAAAACCGCTCCCCCCAAGAATGATCGGGCGCGGCGTCAATGCGCGGATTTTCCGGCACAACTTAATCAACGGCTCAAAAAAAGCGGTCTGATTCCGGATAGACACGTCGTCCACATTGCGAAAGGACAGGCCTATCATATCCGGCTGGAACGAAGCCAGCACAGCGTCGAGCGGTTGCTTGTCCGCCAATAAATCCAGCCATTCCGTCGCGTGCCCCGCGCGCTGCAAAGCCGCGTCTAAATAACCAAGCCCAAGCGGAAAAACAGGATAAGGCGCGGCGCAAGCGTTGACGCTGATGAGTAAAACTTTTTTGGGCATTTAACTCTTTCCTATTTGAAGCGCAGCCACTTGCTGATTCAACCCCCAGCACGGAACGATAAGCGGCGGCGCGTTCTTCCCCAACAACGAAAGCGCGCGCAACGTATGCCACGCGGCGGAAGCGGTGAAAGCCTCGCCGCAATCCGCAAATGTCTTTTCCAATACGCATCGTCCTTGAAAAAGTTTTTCTTCGATGTCCGCTAGCCAAGTGTTCTTCGCGGAAGGATAAATAGGCAAATCCGACGGAAATTTTTCCAAACATGCCGACGCCGCCTGCGCGGCTTGTTTTGGATTGCGATAAATAAAGCCGTCTTCAGCTCGCACGATAACAGGCAAACCGCTCCCATCATCTTTTTTCAACAAAACCACGCCCGCGCCTTCGGAAGGAATAAAACGGCTGCCCCGACGCAACCAACCGGCCATGCGATAAGCCTCCAGCGCGCTGGCGTCCAATTCCTCCGCGCCCACCACCAACGCATAATCCGCTTGCCCCGTCCTCAACCAAACATCAGCCACCCGCAAAGCGCCCACCCAAGCCGAATCATCTCCCACGACGGAATAACACGCTCCCGAAAGCCCAAAAACAGAAGCAAGGTGGCTGGTTGGAGAATTAAAAACCGTTTCGGGAAAAAGCGCAGGACTGGCAAAAGCTCGGCCTTGCTCCAAACAACCTTGAAAAAAACGGCGGCTATACTGAATGCTGCCCGTGCTATAAGCCGCGACAACTCCCGTCCGCCCCAGCTCCTCTTTCGACAAACCCGCGAGAGCCTGCGCCGCGGCTTCGACGAGGAAAAGAGTGATGGGACTGACTCGGCGCAAGCGCGGTTCGCGCTGCCAGCGCAAGAACGGCTCGGTATTTAAATCCACGCGAAACGCTGCGACTTTTTTCTCCGGCTCTGAAAGCAAAGCTATCTCCGCGCGCGGCCACGCTTCGTTGCGCAGCAACGCTTCCACGCCCACGCCCGCCGGCGTCACCGCTCCTTGACCGCAAATTGCTAAATTTATTTCAGATTTCATGTTCTAGCAAAAACCAACGCCGCGTTGGAGCCTCCGAAGCCGAGATTGACGCTGGCGACAGCGCGAGCATCCGGCAACATCTCGCCGCGCCGCGGCAAACTATCACCCATTTCCGGCATGGGATTCTGTAAATTGATCTGTGGCGGAGCTTGTTTTTCAATCAACGTCTGAACGGCAATCACAGCCTCCACCGCGCCCGCCGCGCCGAGGGTATGGCCGATGGAAGCTTTGGTGGAACTGATGCGCGGCCAACGCTCGCCAAAAAATGTCCGAAACGCCGCCGCTTCCGCCGCATCATTCATCGGCGTGCCGGTTCCGTGCGCATTAAGATAAGCAATTTCATGCGGCGCGATATTCCCCTGCCGCGTCGCTTGCGTTAAAGCGCGAACCAAAGCGCCGCCGTCCGGCGCGGGCTGGGTGAGGTGATGCAAATCCGTCGCGTGACCATAACCGGCCAACTGACAAAGCGGCTCTATCCCACGCCGCGCCGCGTGCGCCGCCGTTTCCAACACAAGAAACGCCGCCGCTTCGCCCAAAATAAGGCCGGAACGGGTCACGTCGAACGGACGGCATTTCTCCGGCGAGGACGCTTTGAGACAATCGAACCCGACGAAAATCAACTCCGTCAACGCCTCAAACCCTCCGGTTAAAACGCACTCTGCCGCGCCGCTGCGAATCAAATCCGCCGCGTGACCGACAGCATTCGCGCCGCTCGCGCAAGCATTAGCCAAAATGACCGAGTGACCGCTCATGCCAAAATAATTCTGAAGATCCAGAACCTGCTGCTGCGGCTGATAACGGGCGATGGTTCCCAACTTACCGCGCCTTTTTCTGGCAAGGACATGGCGCAAAAAATCCTCGCCAAAAGCCATCCCGCCCCCCGTCGTGCTGACGGAAAGCGACATGTGAGAAAAAAAACACCGACCGTTAGCGTCAAGCAACCGCGCCATTGCTAAAGCCTCCGCCGCCGCAGGAATGGCTAAACGCGAAGCGCGCGGCAATCGCGCGAGCTCCTTTTTTGTGAATCGAGTTGGCGGAGGCAATTGCGCCTCGGCTGCGCACTGGCAACGGCAACCGGCAACATCGAAAAGCGTCACCGGTCCGGAAGCATCCTTGCCCGCCATCAATCCTTCCCTCAACTCCTCCGCGCTCCCGCCCAACGGCGTCACGGCCCCCACACCAGTGACAACAACGGAAGATGAAAAAAACATAAAAGGCAACTCTACTGCAACAAACTAAGATAAATAGGCCTAACAGACACCAAGCCGCCTTTGAAATAAAACGTCTTCTCAAAATAAAAACTCCGCTCTTTCGGGCGATACTCCAGCGTGCGCAAGACGCCGGGACTGTTGGGATCGTAAACCAAATAGAAAAATTTTCCCTTCTTGCGCCTCTGGCCATACACAACAACAGCGTGATTGATGCTAAGAGACGGAAAATTGATGAGCCAAAGAATGGTGGGATGGCCTAACTCAAGAGATTCTTGAAGTTCTTCATGCGTCCGCGCCTGATGCGCTCGGCTGGGCGGAAAGACAACGGTGAAATTGCCGGGCCGAAAATAAACCGGCCAGCCAAGCCCGATATTTTCTTGAAACACGCGCGGATGCGCCGCGCTGGCCTCGCGCAGATTTTGATAACCCGGAAAAACAACGCGCTCGCGCATCGGTAAAGGCCGCTGCCACACATCGCGCGACGTCACTTCGCGGATTCTCTTTGCCAGATCAACCGCCGGGAGAGGTTTGGCCGTAGAATCAAACCGCGCAAATTTCCAAAACTGAACCGCCGCGCGGCAGACCACAAAACACCGGCGCGTGTAAGGCTTTTCCTTGCCGGAATCTTGCCGCGCCGACGGCTTGCCGTCCTCATAATGCCACACCGTCTCGTTGGCAAAAGCGAACGAGTCTTTCTTAGAATCAAAAGGGCGGCTCGCCTGCCGCGTCGGCAAATGATGCGCGCAAGCTGACAAAATAAACAACGCCAACACCCACGCGCTCTTTTTCGCCATCATATTTTCCCCTCGCGGACTAGCGCGCGCAGCCTCATGAGGCAAGCCGCGTCCGCGTCGTCCTTCATTTTGCGCGGATGAAAAATAAACTCGTGCAATCCGTCCGGGAGCCGCTCGGCGGTTTGTTGAACCTCTTCCGCATTCATGCAAAAAAGCCTGTCCACCCCCCACAATGTGTCGCTAACGCGAAAAGAACATTTCCGCCGCGCGCGCCGCGCGATCATTCCTAGAGCCGCTCGTGAAAAAATATCGCCCCCCCTCCGTGTCATTCCCGCGAAAGCGGGAATCCAGCCGAAAAACCTCGGCGTCCCCGCGCGAATCCAACCGTCGAAACGGCCTCGGACAAGCTTTAAAAGTTCCGGAAAAATCATGGGATGCAAATGAAGATGATGATGGCTGTTAATAAAATCACACCTCAAACCTGTGGCTTGAAACGCCTGCCACTGCGCTTTCATTTCCTCTAAAGCCAACCGCCTCGCATGAGCAAAAACCCCAATCGCCCACCCCGCCCGAATCGGCGACGCGCCCCAAGGCCACTCCCCCACCGTCATCGGCAAAGAATCGTTCCAATGAAAATGCAATCCCACGCGCAAAGAAGCACACTGCCGCGCCATCGCCACAGCATCACCCGTCCCGCATTGCCCCATCATCAGCGATGCGCCATGCAACGCTCCCTGTTGATGACAGCAAAGAATCGCCGCGTTGATCTCTTCGCTAAGGCCAAAATCATCGGCAATGAAAAGAATTTCTTTTCCCATAAAATTATCTAATCTGCCCTTTCCTTATGTCCGCGCAAGTTCTTGTCACAGGAGGCACAGGTTTCATTGGCCGTCGCGTCGTGCGCCGGTTATTGGAAAACGGCGACACCGTCCGCCTCCTCACTCGCCGCCCTGAAAAAGCCCGCGAGCTTTTCGGCGACCGCATTCAAGTGATGGAAGGAGATTTGCGCTCTTCGCGCTTGGCTCGGCTGGTCTGCCGGAACGCGCAAAGAGTCTATCATATCGGCGGCGCG
>JAZDII010000090.1:0-3020 GCA_043805085.1 bacterium | reverse complement strand
CCGCCGAATGTGAAATTTGATTTTGGCAAAACACCGGCTCCTTCCACCGCGCCTGTTCCTGTTCCCGCTCCGGCTCAGTAAATGACGCCGAAGATGAGGGCGGCGTTTTTTTGTTTTCTCGCGCTGTTAGTTTTTTTTCCGAGCTTTGTTAGCGCGGAAACAATTCCTCCTTCTCCGCCAAAGTATTTCAACGACTTTGCGTCCGTTGTTTCTTCAACAACGGCGGGAAAATTAAATCAAGAGCTTGAGCAATTCGAGCGCGAGACATCGAACCAGCTTATTGTCGTCATCTATCCTACAATGCAGTCGGAGTCTTCGATTGAAGATTACACTGTGCGCGTTGCTCAACGATGGCGCGTGGGACAGAAGGCAAAAGACAACGGCGTCGTGCTTTTTGTTTTTGTCCAAGACCGCAGGATGTATATCCAAGTCGGTTACGGTCTTGAAGGCGCGCTGCCGGACGTGATTTGCAAACGGATTATTGAAAACGAACTGAAACCGCGTTTTCGGAACGGGGATTTCGATGGCGGCTTAACGGCGGGCGTTCATGCCATCATGCAGGCGACGAAGGGGGAGTATAAGGGAACGGGGCGACTTCATCAAAGCAGATCGAAAGGGATTAACTGGTGGGTCGTTCCCATCTTCTTTGTGATCGTTTTCATTCAATTTTTATTCGGAAAAAAAGGCAGAGTTTATAGCAGCAGTCATCCGGGCGGGGTGTGGTCAACAGGCGGTTGGTCGAGTGGAGGCGGAGGGGGATTTTCAGGGGGCTGCGGGAGCTTTGGCGGCGGCGGCGCGGGAGGAAGTTGGTAAGATGAAGACGAAAGATTTTTTTAAACAACTCGACGATCAACGCGTGGTCGCGGCCATTCAGGCGGCGGAAAAAGAATCGTCCGGCGAGATTCGCGTTTTCGTGCATCGCTCCCGCGTGAGCGACCCTGTGGAGTTTGCTAAAAAACAATTTGTCCGGCTCAAAATGAACCGCACTCAAGAGCGCAACGGCGTGTTGATTTTCGTCGCGCCCCGGTCGCAGAATTTTGCCGTGATTGGCGACGAAGCGATTCATCAAAAATGCGGCGAAGTGTTTTGGAATGAAATCGCCGCCGCCATGACCGGGCATTTCCGGCGCGGCGATTTTACATCGGGCGTGGTCTATGGCATTGAACGCGCGGGTGAAATTCTGGCGCGTCATTTTCCGAGAAAGCGCGACGATCAGAATGAACTTGCAGACAAAGTCGAATATTGTGATTAAAACTCGATTGAGAAATTTGAGATCAACAAGAACGGAGTGTTTATGAATATCCTTTCCCAACATTTAGAAAAAATTCCTTGGGAAAAAATTGCCGGCACGGGGATAAAAATTTTAATCACGCTGGCGCTAGTTTTGGCGGCGCGGTTGGTTTTAAAGAGGATTCTTGCGCATGTCGAAATGCGACTCTTAAGGCGTGGCGTCGCCGCCGGGGAACCGCCGAGCGAGTCGGGCAAGAGAGTGCAGACCCTTGTCCGATTGATCCGCGAGGCGATGTTGGTGTGTCTCTGGGGCGTTGCCGGCATGGTTATTTTGGATCAGGCGGGCGTGAAAATCGGGCCGATTCTGGCTGGCGCGGGGATTGTGGGCGTGGCTATTGGTTTCGGCGCGCAGAGTATGGTGAAGGATGTCATCTCCGGTTTCTTTCTGATTTTGGAGAACGAGGTGCGCGTGGGCGATGTGGCTGTTATCAACGGCACCAGCGGTCTTGTAGAGAAGATGGACTTTCGTTCCGTGATGTTGAGAGACCAATCCGGCGTGGTTCATATTTTTCCGAACGGAGCTATCACAACGTTGAGCAACCTGACCTACGGATGGTCGGCTTATGTTTTTGACATCAGCGTTGCTTACAAGGAAAACACGGACAGTGTCATAGCCGTTCTACGCGAGATTGGCGAGGGAATGCGCAAGGACGAAGCCATTGGGCTGTTGATGCTGGAAGACGCGGAAATCTTCGGCGTGGACAAACTGACTGATTCCGCGGTGATCATCAAAGGCCGCATCAAAACCAAGCCGGGACGGCAATGGACGGTGGGGCGTGAATTTCTCCGCCGCGTAAAGTTAGCGTTCGATGAAAAGGGTATTGAGATTCCGTTCCCGCATCAGACGCTTTATTTCGGCGAAGCCAGCAAGCCTTTGGATTTGCGATTGTTGGAGGGGGATTTGCCGAAAAAATAAGGATGCTGGATTCCCGCTTTTGCGGGAATGACAGAAAGCGCAGTTTTTTTACAGGGCGCAGATTTCTTTAACAGCCTTCACAATGGCTTCAGCATTGAGGCGGTGCAGATCGTAAAGTTGGTTGGCGACGTAAGCGGATTGGCCGAATTGTCCCCGAATGCCAAGCGAACGCGCGCGCAGAGCGACGCCTTTTTGCGTTAGCGCATGAATCAAAACAGAGCCCATGCCGGAGATAAGTTGATGATCTTCGATGGTGATCAGCCGTCCGCCTGCTGTTTGAACCGCCGCGCCGATAGTTTCCACATCGGGTTGGTTAACAAAGGGGTTGTCGAGCACTGTCGCGCTCACGTTTTGTTGTTCGAGAAGTTTGGCGGCGTCTAACGCTTTGCCGACCATCGGGCCTGCGGCAACGATGACAACGTCTTTCCCTTTTTTCAAAACCTGCGGCTTGCCCCATTCGTAAGAAGTGTTTTCCGTGTAGTGAACGGGAAAATTTTCGCGTCCGACGATGAACGCAACCGTTTCGCCGTCCTCGCCCTTTTTGCGGGCTTCGGCATGGCGTCGGATGGCTTGGTGCATCAACGCCCGCGCTTGATCAGCACAGGAACAGACAATGACAGTAGTGTGCGGAATGGCGGAGAGCGCGGCGATGTAGGTTGTTGCTTGGTGCGATGCGCCGTCGGCGGCGTCTTGAAATCCGGCGTGAGAAAAGACGGCGATGACGGGCGACTGCGAAAGCGCGGCCATCGTGAGCGGCAAGTTGCCTTTCGTAACGCCGAATTGCGCGAACGTGTCCACAATGGGGATGAATCCC
>JAZDII010000089.1:0-6613 GCA_043805085.1 bacterium | reverse complement strand
AGCAGTTCGACGGCTTTTTCCGCGTCGTTTTGCAGAACTTCAATGGTGAGAGAAAAGCTGTTGTTGCCGCAATCCTCTTCAAAATTGCCGCCGAGGTTTTCGATTTCTTCGGCGATTTGCTGCGCCGTTCGCGTAGGCGTGCCTTTGTCTAAAAGGCGGCTAGTGAGTTTGCTGATGCCGTTATTGGCGGCGGTTTCAGCTAACAGTCCTCCGCGGCCCGTGACGCCAATGGTGACGAGGGGAACTTTCGCATCCGGCGTCAGGACGACTTTTGCGCCGTTGGCGAGCGCGCGGCATTCGACGGCCAGCGCGGTCTGCGTGGCCGGGCGCGGGGTTGCAGCCGTTGCTTCTTTTTGCGGGTTGAGAGAAACAATGGTGAGGTTGTTTTCTGTGAGATAAAGGTTCGCCACTCGCTTCAGATCGGCGAGCGTGACTTTTTGCAAAGCATTCAAGTAATTTTCACCGAAGTGAATGTCTCTCGCGGCGAACCATCCTTCGCCAAGAGAACCCGCTCTTCCGGTAACAGTCTTCAATTCGTTGGCTCGCGCGGCGATGGCTTGGCGTTTGACTTTGGCTAACTCCGTCGGCGACGCGTCCAGTCGGCGCAGGGAATCAAGGATGGCTTTTTGCGCTTCTTCACGGCTTTGGCCGGGTTGAAGCGTGGCAGAGACGGCCCAGAGGCCTGATTGAGCAAGGGAGAAGGAGAAGGCATGAACGCTTCGCAAAAGCTTTCGTTTTTCCACGAGTTCTTGCTGGAGGCGCGAGCTTTGGCCTTGGCCGGCGACAGCAGCTAGAATGTCGAGCGCGTAAATGTCCGGATGCGTCACGGGCGGGGTATGCCAAGCCACGCATAGCCGCGTGACGTCCGTGAGAAAAGTGTTGTGCGCTTCGCGGCGGTTTAATTGAACAGGCTCGGAGGGGACATAAACGGGCGGCGTTGGGCGGCGTTGGATGGGAGCCGTGATGGCTGTGAGTTCGCGGGCTACTTCATCGGGATCAACGTCGCCGGTGATGATGAACGTGACATTATCCGTCGTGTAACGGCTTTGATAGTATTGCATCAATTCTTGGGGGCTGATTTGGTTGAAAAGATCGAGATGGCCGATGATGGGATGACGGCAAGGATGAGTGGTGAACGCTGTGCGAAAGAGAAGCTTTTGGAGTTCGCGTTCGGGATCATCAAACCCCATGGCAAATTCCCGCCGGATGACTTCCCGCTCTTTTTCAAATTCTTCCTGCGGAAGCGTCGAATGGAAGACGGCGTCGGCGAGAACGTCCAACGCGGTTTTCCATCCCGCGCTGGGCAGTTCAAAGTAAAACACCGTGCGGTCGAAAAAAGTGTAAGCGTTAAGATAGCCGCCCAAACCTTGAATCGTGTGCGCGATTTCCGAGTTGGCGCGTTTTTCTGTGCCTTTGAACAGCATGTGTTCCAGAAAATGCGAGATGCCGCATCCCTCATACTGTCCTTCTGTCATGCTTCCTGTGCGGCACCAAGCTTGGATGGAAACAACGGGGGTGGAATGATCCGGTTGCGCTAAAAGGCGCAGGCCGTTCGGCAATTCAATGTTGCGGACTTCGAGGGGTTTGATGAAAAGCGTTTCTTGAGGAGAAGCCGTTTGGGATGTTTTTTTCATTGCTATCATAAAAATCGCCCCGATGCCTATTGCCGTGAAGAGCAAGATTAGCGCGGATAATAAAAAAAGCCGAGCTTTCAATGAAACTGTGGCAGTCTACAAGGCCTTCTTGTCGGTTTTTTTCAACCGATTTTGCTTAACGCCTTTTTTGACGCGCAAAGAAGGGCGTTTCTCCCTTGAAATCGGCAAAAAAGGCTGCACGAAAGCTTCTTCAAACGACCATAGGGAGGAAAAATCCTCCACCTTATCGTTTTCATTTTTCCCCAACACGCCATGCCGGACGAGGTGAAAAACGATTTGGCCGAAATCTTCGCACTGTTGAATGCCCCATTCGTTGAGCACTGTTTTGCTCATCGGGCCGAATTCTTTAAGTGTGTATTGCCGAAGCCCTTCAAGCAATTCTTGGCCGGAGACGTGGGTAGGGGGTGTTTTTCCCGTCTGCCGCTTGAACGTCTTCAGCGTGAAGTCAAGGCCTTCCCTGACAAAGAAGAATGCTTTAGCGTCGTAACGGGAATCTTCCTTGCCGATCGTCGTCACAATTTTTGCAAAGTCCAATTTTTGCATCGTTATTCTTTACTACTCCATTCGAGCGGTTTTGTCCATGAGGACTTGTCGCTTACAAGTCGCGTTGCGCCCGCCGCCAAAAGTAAAAAAAGCAGCGAGAGCAAAATGATTTGCTGATGTTTTGTTAAAAAAACGCGCGGTTTTTGGGTCATGAAGATAGCAATTTTTTCCATCGAGCGAATTGCTTGCGGATCTGGGCTGCGCTGGGCGCGCCAGTCATCTCGCGGCGGTTGAGAGCGGCTCGGATGTCAAAGATGTCCAACGTCGCTTGATCCACTTTGGGTTCCATCGCGCGCCAGTCTTTCAGGGGCAAGCGGTCAATCGGAACGTTCTTTCTTTCAGCGAGAGCCACGGCTTGGCCGACGATTTCATGGGCGCGGCGGAAGGGCAGGCCCTTGCGCACCAGCGCGTCAGCCACGTCTGTCGCAAGGAGGGCGGGGTCGGAAGCGGCGATTTCGCAGCGTCCGCGCGACACTTGAACGTCCTTCAGCATCAAAGCCATGACATGCAAGCTGGAGTTAATCGTTTCCGCCGTGTCAAACAGCCGTTCCTTGTCTTCTTGGAAATCGCGGTTGTAGGACATCGGCAAGCCTTTCATCAGCGTGAGCAACGCCACGAGATTGCCGATGACGCGCGCGCTTTTTCCTCGCACCAGTTCAGCCACGTCGGGGTTTTTTTTCTGCGGCATGAGGCTGGAGCCTGTTGTAAAGGCGTCGCTGATGCGGATGAAGCCAAATTCATGGCTTGACCACAGAACCAAGTCTTCTCCCAAGCGCGAGAGATGAACGGCGATGAGCGCGGCGGCGGCGTTATATTCGATGAGACAATCGCGGTCGCTGACGGCGTCTATGGAATTTTGCGTGACGCCTTGAAAGCCCAGCTCCGCAGCGACGAATTCGCGGTCGAGGGGAATCGTGCTTCCGGCAATCGCGCCAGAACCGAGCGGGCATTGGTCAACGCGCTTGAACGCGTCCTTCAACCGCCCGTGATCGCGCTTCAACATTTCCGCGTAAGCGAGGAGGTGATGCGCCATATAGATGGGCTGGGCGCGTTGCAAGTGAGTGTAGCCGGGCATGATCACGTCCACGTTTTTTTCGGCCAAGTTGATTAAAGAACGTTGCAATTCGCGGATGGCTTTCAAGTCGGCGGCGATTTGTTTTTTCAGCCAGAGCCGCATGTCGAGTATGACTTGGTCATTGCGGCTGCGTCCCGTGTGCAGCTTGGCTCCCGCCGCCGTTTGCTTGGCCAGAGCGGCCTCGATATTCATGTGCACGTCTTCGTGCGCCTCGTTCCATTTGAACTTGCCTTCTTGAACGGATTTTAAAATGCGGTTCAGTCCTTTTTCAATCGCGTCGCGTTCGCCGGCGGTGAGAATGCCGATTTTCTGGAGCATCGCCGCGTGGGCGACGCTACCGCGAATGTCTTCTTCGTAAAGGCGATGGTCAAAGTGAACGGATTGGGTGAACTTCTCCACCGCTTTATGAGGCGCGGCGGAAAATCGCCCGCTCCAAAGTTTTTTTGATGCGCTCATGGTTTTTATTTTAGGCGGCAAGCGTGCAACAAATTCACTTCCTTGTCGCTCAAAAATTTCCACTGGCCGGGTTTTAATCCCCCCAGTTTCAGCTCGCCTATTTGGACGCGCTTCAGTTCTTTCACTTCATAGCCGCCCTTGGCGAACATGAAGCGAATTTGCCGTTTCAGTCCTTGCGTCAAGGTTACTTTAACTTCTTTAAGAGAGAGGCGGTAAATCGAGTCGAACTTTCCGAAGCCCGATTCGATGCGGAAGCCTTTTAAAAATTGCGGCGCGGATTGAAAATCAAAAGGCCGATTCAGTCGCGCAAAGTAAATTTTAGGCAGTTTAAATTTAGGGTGCGCCATCTTTTGCGCCAACTCGCCGTCATTCGTAAGAATCAGCAGTCCTTCCGTGTCCGCGTCCAATCTTCCGACGTGGAACAAGCGGGGAAATTTACGCGGCAGCAAATCAAAAACCGTGGGGCGTTTATCTTGAGCGACGGTGGAACAAACCACGCCCTTGGGTTTGTTCAGCATGAGGACAATCGGGCGCGCGGCTTCGATTTTATGATGGCTGACGGTTACGGCGTCCGCAGGGGTTACAGAGACGGCGAGGCTGGTGATCACGCGGCCATTGACCGCGACTTTTCCTTCCAAAACAAGCTGTTCACAACTCCGGCGCGAGCCTAGACCGGCTTTGGCGAGGAATTGGTTAATGCGCACGCAAAAGGAGGGGCGTCTATTCTTCCGGTTTTGTTTTAGGCAAACCCAAAGGCGACATGCCGGCTTTCCACTGGCCGCGTTTTTTCATCAGCTTCACGCGGTCATAACGCTTCAGCACGTTTTGCTTGGCTTGAGTGGCGCCAGTGCGGCGCAAACTTCTGTGTATTGACATAGAGAGTCAAGCTAGCGAAAGAAAGGGATTTGGCAATAAAAAGCCACGGCAGAACAAATTGCCTTCACATTGTAAAAAAAGCACCGCACATTCGGCGCATGGCGGTTTATATTTTTCAGCCTGTTTATCAGAGGCGGATTTGGGGTGGGCAACATTTAAGGACGTTGTTCGGACGGGAAATTCCGGAAGGAGAAACCATTGGCGAATCGTGGGAGCTTGTGGACAGGCTGGAGGCGCAGAGCACGGGCATTTTGTTGGGAAGCGAAGGAAGCATGACGCTGCATGAATTATGGACAGGGCCGGAACGCGGGCGCATTTTTGGTTCTGCCGCGCCTTCCACGGACAGGTTTCCCATTCTCATCAAAATTTTGGACGCCACGGATAAGCTTTCGCTCCAAGTTCATCCTGATGCGCGTTTGGCGGCTCTTTTAAAAGGGGAGCCCAAGACGGAGATGTGGTATTTTTTGCACACCGAACCGGACGCCGTTATTTATGCGGGATTGAAGCGAGGCGTGACGCGGACGAGTTTTAAAAAGGCGGTTGAGGATAAAACCGTCGCGCAATGCTTTCATTGCTTAAAAGTCGCTCGCGGTGAGGCCATTCTTCTACCTTCGGGGCGTGTGCATGGCATAGGCGCGGGCAATGTGATTTGGGAGGTTCAGCAAAATTCGGACACGACGTTTCGCGTTGATGATTGGGATCGCGTGGACTCTTCCGGCAAGCCAAGGAAGTTGCATGTGGAACAGGCGTTGACGTGCATTCATTTCGAGGATCAAGAACCGACATTAGCCCAGCCGCATGGCGAACGGTTGATCTCCACGGATTTTTTTGAGACGCGCCGCAACGAGTTTTTTGACAAGGAAACCCGCGAAATTCGCGTGGATCCGCGTTCTTTCCTGTATGTTTTTGTCAGCCGTGGCTCTTTCGCATTTGCGGGGTACGAATGGAAAAGCGGAAGCTCCGCTTTATTTTCGGCGGATACGGGAGCGGTGGAAGTGACGGCTTTGACGGAGGAAGCGGAATTGTTGTTGGCCTCTTTCCCCTTAAACTGAAAAAAAGCGAATCTGCTGCTTAAAAAAGTCATTTGTTTTCTTGGAAAGAGATTTTTTTTTGCGCAAGCTATCCGTTCTACGTTTTTAGTTGGTTAGCGATGGCGAAGGTAAAGTTTCATGAACGAGGCCCTCATGCGTTTTGGCATGAGGTGGCGGCTATTTTTATTCTCGCGTTTAGCATGTTGCTTCTCCTTGCGCTGGTTTCTTTCAAGGCGAGTGATCTGGGTTTTTTGCATACGCCTGTTTCAGCGAATAAGGATAACTGGGTCGGCATTGGCGGAGCTTATGCGGCGGGGACGCTTTTTCTTACTTTCGGATTGGCTGCTTATTTTTTCCCCATCATTTTGTTAGGGACGGCGGTGTTGCTGGTTTTTAAACCGTTTTTTCACACCGGAAGTAAGGTGGGGTGGACGTTGTTGATGGTGGTGAGCGGCGCGGTTTTGTTTCAACTGGCGCAGCCTATTTTTGGCAAGGCTCTTTTTAATCCTATCCAGAGCGAACTTTCCCAAACAAGTATGTTGGGCGGTTTGGTGGGTTATTGGCTCAATGACAAGGTTTTTGCTAAGCTTTTGGGCAACGTCGGCGCGGCTGTTATCATGGGAGTGACGCACATTGCCAGCTTCATTTTTCTTTTTGAGATTAGGCCGAGGGACATTGTTTTGGGCGGATGGCAGATGGTGTCAAAATGGCAACGGGAGCGCGAAGCCGTTAAGTTGGAATCTGCTGATCCCGAAGAACGCATTATTTATCAAAAAAGAGCATTGGAGAGGGAACATCGCCAACTTTTGAAAAAGTTGGCCAAAGAAAGCACGGAAGAGATCGAAAAAGAAGAAGAAGAACCCGTGGAACGCCCTGAACCGAAGGTCATTGACACGACCGTTGCGCCGCCCAAGGAAAAGCCGTCCAAAGCGGAGACCCCAGCCGTTTCAAAGCGGCCTGTCGTTGAAGCTCTGCCC
>JAZDII010000088.1:0-21230 GCA_043805085.1 bacterium | reverse complement strand
CAGGATGCGTCATTGGTCACGGGGTCAAGATGGACGACGACTGTTTTTTGCATTCGCGCGTGACAGTGGCGGAACGTTCCGTGCTCGGCAAGCGCGTGATCCTTCATTCCGGCGTCGTGATTGGGTCGGACGGTTTCGGTTACGAATTTGTCAAAGGCCATTACGAAAAAATCCCTCAAACCGGCTATGCGCAAATTGACGACGACGTGGAAATCGGCGCGAACACGACGGTGGATCGCGGACGGTTTGGCAAGACGTGGATTCAAGAAGGCGTGAAGATAGATAATTTGGTGATGATCGCGCATAACGTGGTTGTCGGCAAACACACCGTCATCGTTGCGCAAACGGGCCTTGCCGGAAGCGTTCATTGCGGCGCGTATGTCACTATTGCCGGTCAGGTGGGCACCGTCGGCCACATTCGCATCGGCGACAGAGCAACCATCACAGGCAAGGTGGGCGTCAGCAAAGATTGTGAGGCGGGCCAGATTTACAGCGGCCATCGCGCGCGCCCCGTTCGGGAAGTGATGAAGATTGAGGCCCTCACGCAGCGTTTGCCGGAGCTTTTTGATCGCGTCAAAGAATTGGAAAAACATCCCCAAAACGATAGTGACTGACCATTTTTAACATGAACCTTTCTTGGATTCAAAAGTGGGGTTTTCTAGTTGCGGCGGCCATTACTTACAGGGCCGTGGAAGCGCCGTTGAGGATTGCTTTTGGTTATGGGCATGGCTCTGTGCTGGTTGCCCTTGATGTTGCGTGTTTCCTGATTTTTGCGGTTGATATTTTGCAGCATTTCTTCGCGCCGATTTGCCAGCGAGGCCGCTGGGTTCATTCGCGGCGTCAAATCGCTGCCACTTATTTGCGAGGTTGGTTTGTGGCGGATTTATTGGGCAGTCTTCCTTTTTATTATTTAAGTTTTTGGTTCCCGACGCCGTTGGTGAGTTGGATGGAATGGCTTTATTTGTTGCGATTGCCGAGGCTTTGGCAGTTGACGAAAAAACTCAATCTCCGGCATTCCACTTTTTTCATCGCGCGCCGCTTAGCCATCCTCTTTTTTTGGATTCTTCTGGCTGTCCATGTGCTTGCTTGCGGCTGGACAATGGTGGGCGGCGGCGGCGAAGCGCCCGATTCTTGGACGATGTACTTGCGCTCGTTTTATTGGACGGTCACCACGCTCTCCACCATCGGCTACGGCGACATCACGCCGCAGAACAACACCCAGATGCTTTTCGCCATTTTTACCATGGCGACGGGCGTGGGCGTTTATGCTGTTTTGATTGGAAACGTGGCTTCTTTATTGGCGCGGGGAGACGGCGCGCGTTTGGCGCATGAAGAAAAATTGGAGCGTCTCAACGCTTTCATGAATTATAAAAAAGTGCCTCTTGACTTGCGCAGGCGCATCATGGATTACCACGCTTACCTTTGGGAAAGCGGCTTGGGTTATGACGAAAATTCGTTGTTGGAAGAATTGCCGCGTTCGTTGCGCAACGCGGTTTATCTTTTTCTTAATAAGGAAATCATTGAAAAAGTTCCCGTTTTTCAAAAAGCCAATGCTGTCATTTTGCGAGAGTTGATGACCCAAATGAAGCTGCAAGTGTTCACCCCCGGCGATTACATTTTGCTTTATGGAGAGGTGGGGAAAGCGATGTATTTCATCAGTCGCGGCAAGGTGGAAGTGCTTTCAGAAGATCAAAAAAAGCCGCTCGCCATTTTAGGCGAGGGCGAATACTTCGGGGAAGCGGTTCTTTTGAGAGACACAACGCGCACGGCAACGGTTCGCGCGTTGGATTTTTGCCATCTTTACGTTTTGGAAAAAAGCGCCTTTGAGATGGTAATGAAAGAATTTTCCGATTTTGCCGCTTACATCAAGTCTCAAAGCCGCAAGGAGCATCAACAAAAATAAAATTTCCTTAACGTTTTATTTTTGGCCGAAGATTTTTGAGTGGGCGCGAGTTTTTTCACACGTCATGGTTTTGAATTTCTTCGGGTTTTACGTCTCCTTCTTTCTTGTCATCAGGTATTTGATCGGGGTGGGGAAGGTTCGACAGGATTGGATTGCCAAAAGCATCCAATCCACGGATAGAGATTACATTATCTTTTTTCTTCTTTTCGCCGCTTTTGTCCATTAGGGCATTGTGAAAATAAAGAAACGTTCGTCAAGTTTTTCAAACCAGCCCATTTCCGAGTATTAAAACTTTTTCTTGTTACCTTTTCCCACTGTCGTATAGGATAAAAAAACTCGTTTTTTAAGATTTTATTCATGAACCGCATTCGTTCCCAAGGACTTTATGACCCGCAATTTGAGCATGATTCATGCGGCGTGGGTTTTGTCGTCAACGTCAAAGGCAAGAAATCGCACGAGATTGTCGAGCAAGGGCTGCAGATTTTAGTCAACCTCGCGCATCGCGGCGCGTGCGGATGCGAGGCAAACACGGGCGACGGCGCGGGCATTTTAATTCAGAAACCACACGCCTTTTTCCAGAAAGTTTGCGCGAGCGCAAGAATCGAGCTGCCGGAGTTTCAAGATTACGGCGTGGCGATGATGTATCTCTCGCCTAATTCCAAGCGGCGTCAGGCTTGCGAGAAGGTGTTTGAAGACGTTGTGCGCGCCGAAGGCCAGCGTTTTCTTGGTTGGCGAACGGTGCCGACGAAGAACAGGACGTTGGGCGAGGGAGCGAAGTCAGAAGAGCCGCTCGTGCGTCAAGCGTTCATCGGGCGCAACTCCGCCATCAAGGATGATTTGGAATTTGAGCGCAAGCTTTACATCATCCGCCGCCAAGCGACGAGCAGCATTTGCTATTCCGGCATGTTGGGCAGCGACTATTTTTACGTCTCCAGCCTTTCTTACAAAACCATCGTTTATAAAGGCATGCTCATGCCTGAACAGGTGAGGGATTATTATCAGGACTTGAGCGATCCGTCCGTCGAAAGCGCATTGGCGTTGATTCATTCCCGTTTCAGCACGAACACGTTTCCAAGTTGGGATCGCTCGCATCCTTATCGCTACATCGCCCACAACGGCGAGATCAACACTCTGCGCGGCAATGTCAACTGGATGCACGCGCGCCAGACTTCTTTTGTTTCGCCGCTTTTCGGCAAAGACATTTCCAAGGTTTTGCCGATTATTTTGCAAGACGGCAGCGATTCGGCGATGTTCGACAATTGTTTCGAATTTCTTGCGCTTTCGGGGCGTTCCTTGGCGCACGCAGCCATGATGATGATTCCAGAGCCGTGGTCGAATCACGAAACCATGAGCGACGAGAAGAAGGCGTTCTACGAATATCACGCTTGCTTGATGGAACCTTGGGACGGTCCGGCGGTGATTGTGTTCACCGACGGTATTCAAGTGGGAGCGGTGCTGGACAGAAACGGCCTGCGTCCGGCGCGGTTTTATGTGACGAAGGATGATCTCGTCATCATGGCTTCAGAAGTCGGCGTGCTCGACATCGAGCCGGAGCGCGTTGTGCAAAAGGGCAGACTTCAACCGGGCAAGATGTTCCTCGTAGACACGCAGCAGCAGCGCATCATTTCCGATGAGGAAATCAAGGCCGCCGTCGCCCAAGAAAAACCTTACCGGAAGTGGTTGGACGAACATCTTATTTGTTTAGAAAAACGGCCTGCCGCGCCGCGCAAAGACAAGAAAAGCGCGAGTTCGTTCATCGAACAGCAAAAGGCTTTCGGTTACACGGAGGAAGATTTGCATTGTCTTCTCGCGCCGATGGCGAAGAACGCGATCGAGCCTGTCGGTTCCATGGGACATGACGCTTCGTTGGCCACGCTGTCCGACAAACCGCAGCTTCTTTACAATTATTTTCACCAACTTTTCGCGCAAGTGACCAATCCGCCGATTGATTCCATCCGCGAGGAAATCATCACTTCGACGGTCACTTATCTCGGCCCTGAAGGGAATTTATTAGACCCGCGACCGCAAAATTGCCATCGCGTCCGTCTGAAAAATCCGATTCTCACGGATGATGAATTGGAAAAATTGCGCTGTGTTCCGGAATTTAAAACGGCGACGCTGCCCATGCTTTTTCCGGCAGGCGAAGCGAATTTGGAAAAAGCCTTGGACGATCTTTTTGCCCAAACCGATGTTTTGTTGAAAGACGGCGTGAAAATTCTCGTTCTTTCTGATCGAGGCATGGACGCCAAGCAAGCTCCCATTCCCGCTTTGCTCGCTGTTTCCGCGTTGCATCATCATTTGATTTCTCAAGGCGCGCGCACCAAAGTTGGCCTTGTGGTTGAATCCGGCGAGCCGCGCGAGGTTCATCACTTTGCTTTATTGGTGGGCTACGGCGCGGATGCGATCAATCCTTATCTCGCTTTCGAGACGCTGGAAAACATGATCCGCGAGGGAAACCTCCACGGCGTAGAACAAGAAAAAGCTCTCGGCAATTACATCAAAGCCTCCGTCAAAGGCATCGTCAAAACGATGTCGAAGATGGGTATTTCGACCATCCAAAGTTATCGCGGCGCGCAGATTTTTGAAGCGATCGGATTAAACAGCGCGTTGGTGAATAAGTATTTTCGTTGGACGCCCTCGCGCGTTGAAGGCGTGGGCTTGGAAACGCTGGCGCGCGAAGCGCAGATGCGGCACGAGAACGCTTTTGCGTCGGCAGTGGGCGCGAACGGCGTGTTGGAATCCGGCGGGCAATATAAATGGCGGCATGACGGGGAGCATCACTTGTTCAATCCTGAAACGATTTACCGTTTGCAGCTTTCCTGTCGCACGAGCAACTATGGTGTGTTTAAGGAATACGCGGGATTAGTTGATAACCAGTCGAAAAAATTATGCACGCTGCGCAGTTTGTTGGAGTTTCGTTTTTCTGAAAAAGGCATTCCCATCGAGCAAGTGGAGTCGGTGGAATCCATTGTGAAGCGGTTTAAGACGGGCGCCATGTCTTACGGTTCCATCAGCAAGGAAGCGCACGAGACGCTGGCCATCGCCATGAACCGCATCGGCGGCAAGAGCAACACGGGCGAGGGCGGCGAGGACCCTGAGCGTTACAGACCTTTGTCGAACGGCGATTCGCTCAACAGCGCGATTAAGCAAGTCGCCTCCGCGCGCTTCGGCGTGACGAGTTTTTATTTGGTCAATGCCAAGGAACTTCAAATCAAGATGGCGCAAGGCGCAAAGCCGGGCGAGGGCGGCCAGCTTCCGGGAACGAAGGTGTATCCTTGGATCGCCAAGGTGCGGCATTCGACGCCGGGCGTCGGGTTGATTTCACCGCCGCCGCACCATGATATTTATTCCATCGAAGACTTGGCGCAGTTGATCCACGATCTCAAAAACGCCAATCGCAACGCGCGGATTTCCGTCAAGCTCGTGTCCGAAGTGGGTGTGGGCACGGTGGCGGCGGGCGTCGCCAAGGCTCATGCGGATGTGGTGTTGATCAGCGGTTACGACGGCGGCACGGGCGCGTCGCCTTTGTCCAGCATCAAACACGCTGGCGCGCCGTGGGAGCTGGGCTTGGCCGAGACGCACCAGACGCTGCTTTTGAATAATCTTCGCAGCCGCATTGTGGTGGAAGTGGACGGACAGTTGAAGACGGGACGCGACTTGGCCATCGCCGCCTTGTTGGGCGCGGAAGAATTTGGTTTTGCCACCGCGCCGCTGGTCGTCATGGGCTGCGTCATGATGCGTGTCTGCCATCTCAACACTTGTCCCGTTGGCGTGGCCACGCAAGACCCGCGCTTACGCAAAAAATTTAAGGGCGATCCCGCGCACGTCGTCAACTTCATGCGTTTCATCGCGCAGGAGTTGCGCGAGATCATGGCCAAGCTCGGCATTCGCACGATCAATGAAATGGTGGGGCGCGGGGATTTGTTGGACGCGAAGAAGGCCGTTGAACATTGGAAAGCGCGCGGTTTGGATTTTTCAAAAATTCTTTATCAACCCGAAGTGCCGTCGTCGACAGGCCGTTACTGCCGCATCGCTCAAGATCACGGCATTGAAAAATCGCTCGACGTGCAAGTGTTGCTCAAAATCTGCAAACCAGCTTTGGAGCACGGCGCAAAAATTCAAACCACACTGCCGATTCACAACACCAACCGTGCCGTCGGGACGATTCTCGGCAGCGAGATCACCAAAAGATACGGTGCGAACGGCCTTGCGGAGGACACGGTGCAGCTCCATTTCAAAGGCTCCGCGGGGCAGAGTTTCGGCGCGTTTGTGCCGCGCGGCGTGACGCTGACGTTGGAAGGCGACGCGAATGATTACATCGGCAAAGGACTTTCCGGCGGAAAAATTATCGTCTATCCGCCGCTCCAATCCATCTTCGCTTCCAAGGACAACATCATCGTTGGTAACGTCGCTTTTTACGGCACGACGAGCGGCGAGGCTTACATTCGAGGCATGGCGGGCGAGCGTTTTTGCGTGCGCAACAGCGGCCTTCACGCCGTTGTCGGCTCTGTGGGCGATCACGGTTGCGAGTATATGACAGGCGGCGTCGTTGTTGTTCTCGGCCCGACGGGGCGGAATTTTGCGGCGGGCATGACTGGCGGCGTGGCTTATGTGCGGGACGAGGCGGGCGACTTCGCTTCGCGCTGCAATTTGCAAACCGTCGAGCTGGAAAAATTGGAGAATGAAGAAGAAATCAAAAGAGTGCACGGAATGATCCAAAAATTCGGCCAATACACCGACAGCGCGCGCGCCAAGCAGATTCTTTCTCAATGGAACAAAGTCGTTTCGCAATTTGTCAAAATCATACCGAGAGATTACAAACGCGCGATGCAAGCGGTGGAGCGGGTGAAGGCCAAGGGGCTAAGCGGCGAGGAAGCGGTGATGGCGGCGTTTGAAGAAAATGCGCGCGACTTGGCGCGCGTCAGCGGGAACTAATATGGGCAAGCCAACAGGTTTTCTTGAATTTTCGCGGGAGCTTCCTCAAGACCTCCCGTCGCGCGAGCGCGTCAAAAACTGGAACGAGTTTCATCAGCCGTTCTCGGATGAAAAACTGCAGACCCAAGGCGCGCGTTGCATGAATTGCGGCGTTCCTTTTTGCCACACCGGCTCGTTGATGGCCGGCATGGCGGCGGGCTGCCCCGTTTATAATTTGATTCCCGAATGGAATGATTTGGTTTACCGCGGCCTTTGGAAACAAGCGTTGGAGCGACTGCACCTCACCAATAATTTCCCCGAATTTACAGGCCGCGTTTGTCCCGCGCCGTGCGAAGGCTCATGTGTGTTAGGCATCAATGAACCGCCTGTCACGATTAAGAACATCGAATGCTCCATCATTAACCGCGCTTTTGAAAAGGGCTGGGTCGTTCCCAACCCTCCTAAACAAAGGACAGGGAAGAAAGTAGCCGTCGTTGGCTCCGGCCCGGCTGGCCTTGCTTGCGCGGATCAACTCAACAAGGCGGGGCACGCCGTCACTGTTTTTGAAAGAGCGGATCGCATCGGCGGTTTGCTGATGTATGGCATTCCCAACATGAAGCTCGATAAAAACGTTGTCCAACGGCGCTTGGATGTGATGGCTGCGGAGGGCGTTTATTTTGTCGTCAACAGGGAAGTCGGCGTCAAATATCCTGCGGAAAAATTACTGCAAGAATTCGATGCCGTTGTGCTTTGTTGCGGCGCGACGAAGCCGCGCGATCTTCCCATCGAAGGCCGTCATTTCCAAGGCGTGCATTTCGCCATGGAATTTCTCAAGGCCAACACGGAGGCCGTTTTGAACAAGAAGCCGACGACCATTTCCGCCAAAGGCAAAGATGTCATCGTCATCGGCGGCGGAGACACGGGAACGGATTGCGTCGGCACGTCCATTCGCCAAGGTTGCCGCAGTGTTGCGCAGTTGGAAATTTTGCCCAAGCCGCCGCTTCAACGTCAAAGCGACAACCCGTGGCCGCAGTGGCCGAAGGTTTATCGCATGGATTATGGACAAGAAGAGGCTGCGGATTTATTTGGCGGCGATCCTCGCAACTATCTTGTCACCGCGAAAAAATTCGTCGGCGACACGCAAGGCCAAGTCGCCGATGTTCACACGATTCAAATTGAATGGGGCAAGGACGACAAAGGCCGTTTTATTCCGAAAGATGTTCCCGGCACGGAAAAAGTCATGCCCGCGCAGCTTGTTCTTTTGGCGATGGGGTTTCTCGGCCCGGAGGATGCGCTTCTGGCGCAACTGAAGGTTGAACGCGACGACCGTTCCAACGCGAAGGCCGAGTATGGCAAATTTGCCACCAACGTTTCCGGAATTTTTGCCGCGGGCGATATGCGTCGCGGCCAGAGCCTCGTCGTTTGGGCCATTAACGAAGGCCGCGCCGCCGCGCGCGAGTGCGATCGTTATTTGATGGGCAAAACGCGGCTACCGTAAGACGCGCTTCAACTTGCTGTTTCTAATTTCAAATTCGGATCAATGTCCACATCCCACGATGACGTTTCGCCTGCGAGTAATTTCACGCCAGCGACAACGGCAATCATGGCTGCGTTGTCCGTGCTCAAAGCGGGCGGGGCGACGAAGCATTCCACGTTTTCTTCACGCGCCATGGTTTCCATCGCTTGACGCAGAGCGCGGTTGCAGCTCACGCCGCCGCTCACGGTGAAACAGTCCGCGCCGTCTGTTCGCGCTTGGCGGCAGGCCGCGCGCGTTTTTTGGACAAGCGCGTCAATCACGGCTTGTTGAAAGGAAGCGCACACGTCGGCTTTTTTTTGTTCATCAGACAAAACTTCAGGATGTTTGCCGATGTAAATCCTAACGGCGGTTTTCAGGCCGCTGAAACTAAAATTCAAATCGCCGCTTCCCGCCATGCCGCGCGGAAAATCAATCGCGTCCGCTCGCCCCTTTGCCGCCCATTTTTCGATTTGCGGGCCACCCGGATAATCGAGGCCGAGCATCTTTGCCGCTTTATCAAAGGCTTCGCCTGCGGCGTCGTCCAGCGTGGTTCCTAGTTTTTCGTAACGCCAAAAAGAATCCATGCGCCGCGCATGAAGCAAGAGGGTGTGTCCACCGCTCACGATGAGAGCGACGTGGGATTTTTCCGGCAAACGGTTTTGGGCGAGGAAAGGGGAGAACATGTGGCCTTCCAGATGATTCACGCCGATCCACGGTTTCTTCGCCGCCAGCGCCAACGCTTTGGCAAAGCTCAAGCCAATCATGAGCGACGACGCCAGTCCCGGCCCGCGTGTGACGCCGATGCCGTCCACCTCTTCCGCGCGCAGGCGGTTGCGCTCCAGAAGTTCGCGCGTCATGCGCGGCAGATTTTGCAAATGTTGCCGCACGGCCACTTCCGGCACGACGCCTCCGAAAGGGCGATGCTGCTCGATCTGCGAGGCAATGATTTGGTCTTCGATGTGCGCTTGAGCTCCGTCCAGCCGCGCGAGCGCGACGGATGTTTCATCGCACGACGTTTCGATTCCGAGAACGAGCATGGCTAAATATAATACCGCCAGTTGATATTAGGGAAAATATTGTCGCGCCATTCGCAGTTGCCGAGAAACGCCTCGTCAATTTGATTGGACATGATTTGATCGTACAGCCGTGTGAAGCGCATGAGGTGGTCTTTCGTGCGTTTGACGGCGTAAGGCACCATCGTGCCGGTTTTCATGATGAACGCCCAGTCGCTGGATTGAGCGAGGAGCAGTTCGCGCGCTGCTTGTTTCATGGCGCGTTCCGTCTGGCCGTAGCAGTCGCGGAACTTGCGCGCCAGCTCCGTCATGCGTCCGGCGGCGACGTGCAGGTGCGGATAAATCCAGTTGTTCGATCCTTCCAGCCACACTTCCCAGTAGCCTTTGTTGCCCCATGACGAGGCCGACGGCGTGGCGACGACGTGCGTGTTGTGGTAGATGAGATACTCGCCGGGCGTGATGGTGGAAAACACGTTTTGATCGTAAGCGATTTTGCGGAAAAGGAAGTTGAGAAACTCTGGCCCTTCAAACCACCAGTGGCCGAACAGCTCGGCGTCGTAAGGGGAAATGATGATGGGCTTTGTTTTCAGCGTGCGGGAAAGGTGCTCGATTTGGCGCTCGCGGTTGAACATGAAATTCCCGGCGTGCATCGCCGCGCGTTCGCGGGCGGCCCAAGGACGGTAAGGCTCTTTGTTGTGAGTGCGCCCTGTGATGCGGTGATATTTGATGCCCGTGAATTTTCTTAGACCGTTGGATTGGATGTAGGGGCGGATGTAGTCGTATTCGAGGTCGAAACCCACGTCGCGGTAAAAATCACGGTATTCCCCGTCGCCCGGATAGCCTTCCTTCGCGCTCCAGACTTGCTTGCTGGAATCCATGTCTCGCCCGAAAGCTGCGGGGCCGGAGCGCGTGAAGATGGGTGCGAAAACGCCAAGGCGCGGGCGCGGTTCAGCGTAAAGAACGCCGTGGGTATCAATGATGAACCAGCGAATCTCCGCTTCTTGCAAAAATTTTTCCACGCCCGGCACGTAAGCGCATTCCGGCAGCCAGATGCCGCGCGGGTCGCGCCCGAAGCATTCGCGGTAATCATCGCGCGCGACCATGATTTGAGCGCGGATGGATTCGGGATAATCCGTCATGAGCGGAAGAAATCCGTGCGTCGCGCCGCAGGTGATGATTTCTAATTTTCCGGCGTCTTGAAATTTGCGGAACGCGCCGACGAGATTTTTTCCGTATTTGTCGCAAAAAACGTAACGGCAGTTTTGCAGCCGGTGATGATAAAACCACGCCAACTCGTGAAACGGCTGATCAAAGCGCGTGCGGTCAATTTCCTTTTTCGTCAACTCAATCAAGCGTTCGAGAAAACGGACGTAGCGGTCTTGCAGCAACGGGTCGCGCAGCATGGCGCAGAGCGGCGGCGTGAGCGACATGGTGAGGCGGAAATCCACGCCGTCGTCCAGCAGCCCGTCCATCA
The DNA here is from genome assembly GCA_043805085.1 of bacterium. GTDB lineage: Bacteria > Verrucomicrobiota > Verrucomicrobiia > Methylacidiphilales > Verrucolacustridaceae > JAZDII01. Next base: position 10,410 of record JAZDII010000088.1, on the reverse strand, counting down.
TGTTGATGAGCGGGATGTAAGTTTCCGTGATGGCTTCGTAGAGCCAGTCTTCTTCGAGAAACTCGTCGTATTCCGGATGCCTTACGAACGGCAAATGCGCGTGCAGGACGAGGGAGAGATAACCGGAAGACATAGCGCGTGCGGACAAAGCCCTTAAACGCGCCCAAACGGTTCTGGCAAAGTCGGTTGCGGCGTGGCTTCCACGCCCTCGGACTGATCCGTCACTCTCATGAATGAAAGCATGGCCGAGCGCGTTTCCTCGCCGTCCGCCGATTGAGCGGTGATGGGGATGTGATAGCCGCCGTCTTTAAACGTGAAGTGGTAAGAAAACGTGCCGTCGGGACGCAAAGAAATTTCTTGGCCGTCCACCCTTACTTTCGCGTCAGGGCTTGTTCCGCCGTAAATAATCAACTCCGCGTTGACATTCATAAAAAATTCGCGTTCCTGCGCGCCGAAAGAAGCGCCGAAGGGGCTGCTCACGCTGCCGCTCCATTGGCCGCTGCTGCGCATTTCGGAAAGTTGCTTGCGGAGCAATTCGGTGATTTCCATTGAGCCGAGTTGAATCCGCCTCACAAAATCGCCGCGTAGATAATCCAACAGCGCATCGTGCGAATCCTCGCCCAGAGCTTTCAGCACGAACGTCTCAAACGGGAAGGGGAAGCCATCCGCTTCCAAGCGCGCCAGCGTTTCCGCCAGTTCTTCGCCCGGCAATGCGTGGCCGTCCACTAAATCCATCAGTTCTTTGAAGGTGAAATGGAAAGGAATCGTGACGAACGCCGAATGCGTTTTCCACGACATCCCGTCGCGCGGCGTGGTGGCGACGCTGGAGCGGCAGAGAACTTCAAAATGCCCGTCGTGCCTGTAATAGCCGATCTCCGCGAAGAACGAGCCGCCCGCTTCGTTGACGTTGACGCACCATTCGCGCGAGCCTGCGTGGAGATGAATCTGCTGCACGCGGTCGCCGCTCTCGTGATATATCTGCAAAAAAACTTTGTGATCGTGCGCCGCGGCTTCCGCTTGAGTGAACTGATCCCACGTCAAATCCCAATAAGCAAAGAGCCAGTGCGGGTCGCGCGCGGTGAGAAAAAGCCTTTTTGAGCCGTAAGCATGCGGAAGCTCGCCAAGGTATTCGTAAGCAGGCGGTTCCAGCGGAAGAGGTTGGATGTTGGGCTTGAGCTCGAACTTGTGAGCGCTTGTGTCAATCGGCAAAGGGTCTTTGCGCAGACGCGGCGAGGGGCAAGACTTGCCGTTCTTGCCTTTGTTTGCGACTGAATGCCAGTCGCCATTTTTTCCGTTTGCTTTGGCCATAAAAAAGAATGTAAATGTGCGTGTTTTCAGTCGGAGTGTTACCTGTTTTTTACATAAAGCAATAGGAAAAACATAACTCCAACGACGAGAAGAAAAACGCGGTAATGTTTGAGAAAATCCGCGCGTTTGCGTAACGTGAAGTGGCTTTTTTATGTTAGCTAAAAGAATTATTCCTTGCCTCGATGTCACCGGCGGGCGCGTTGTCAAAGGCGTTCGCTTTGTGGAATTGCGCGACGCGGGCGATCCCGTGGAGGCCGCCATTGCTTATGACAAACAGGGCGCGGATGAGCTTGTTTTTTTGGATATCACCGCGTCCAGCGACGAGCGGCAGACGATGCTCGACGTCGTGCGGCGCACGGCGGAGCAAGTGTTCATGCCGCTCACCGTCGGAGGCGGCGTGCGGTCGGTGGAAAACATCCGCGAGTTGCTGCGCGCGGGCGCGGATAAAGTTAGCCTCAACACAAGCGCGCTGCAAAATCCCGCTTTGCTGGCTCAAGGCGCGGAAGCGTTCGGCCAGCAGTGCATCGTTCTCGCTATAGACGCGAAAAGAACGGGGCAGGGGAGGTGGAAAGTTTATACGCACGGCGGGCGCAAGCCGACGGGACGCGACGCGGTTCAATGGGCAATCGAAGGCGAAAAACTCGGCGCGGGAGAAATTCTTCTCACCAGCATGGATGCCGACGGCACGCTGGCTGGTTACGACGTGGAACTGACGCGCGCCATTTCAGAAGCCGTGCGCTGCCCCGTCATCGCCAGCGGCGGCGCGGGCAAGTTGGAACACTTTTACGATGTTCTCACCGACGGCAAAGCTGATGCCGTTCTAGCGGCGAGCCTGTTTCACTTCGGCGAGCTGACTGTTCCTCAAGTGAAGGACTACCTTGCCCAGCATGGCGTCTGCGTGCGGCGGGGGTGAGGTTATCCTGCCGCGGTTCGAATCGCTTTGACGCAATAAACATTCAAACTTTCTCCGCGTTTAAACGCGCGAACGGCGATTGCCTTGTGCAAAGCGGGGTCGAGTCTCAATAAAAATTTTCCGCTAAATTTTTGACGAGAAACTGGTTTAGGCAAAATGTCCCGATGTTTTAATTTAGACGTCAAAACATCTTCTACCGCCTCGCATAATTTTCGATACACCGCCGCCTCGTTGTCGCCATGAACGCCTCCGCCAAAAAGCTCTGGACATGTTCCCACAAAACATTGATCCTCCGCACTCCACTCCACGATTTTCAAATAACGGCCGGAAAGTTTTTTTAGTTCACTCGTTTTCATTCTCTTTTTCCTTTGCTTCCGTGATTTTCGCCGCCACCGCTCGTTCCTGATAGCGCTTGGCGTCATCTCCGCCGTGACCGCACATGACCATCATAACGCCTGTATCATGTCTCCATTTGCGATGGCTTCCTTTTCCAGATTTCCAAACAAAGCCCGCTTTTTTTAATGCAGCCTCCAAATCGCGAACTTTCTTGGGCACGTGTTAAATGATACTATAGTATCATATTTTGTCAAAATTATTTTTTTGAAATTGTATCGGCAAAACATTAGCCTTGAAAGTGGGCATGCTGGTGCGTAAGACTTGCCCCTTTCTCAAAAATCGGGCGGATACTCAAGTGGCCAACGAGGGCAGACTGTAAATCTGCTGGCTTTGCCTTCACAGGTTCGAATCCTGTTCCGCCCAAAATTTCCACGGTTTTTTGAATGATCACCAAATCAATTTGTTACTTCAATTTGAAGTTGTTTCCATTGACAAAATAAATGCGTGGAAGGATAAGGGGATGATGCAATTTATTCTTTCCAGTTTGTTGGCGTTGTTCTTAGTGAGTTGCGCTTCGGCTCCTCAACCCGCCGTGAGTTATGTGGAGCCGGGCGCTCAAGGAAGTGTGGCGGGGACGGGGATTGAGTCTCAAGACATCGCTGCGGCGTCGCAAAAGGCGGCGCAGTCCATTTTGGGGATTCCGGCTATTACCCAAGCTTCCACGCCTCCCACTGTTTTGATTACACCAGTGGCGAACCGCAGTTCCAGTCCGGTTGACACGACGCTTTACACGACCAAATTGCGCGGGACGTTGATGCAGTATGCCAATGGAAAGGTTCGTTTCTTGGCGCGCGACGCTTCTGCGGCGGCTAACGAAAGGGAGCAGGCGCTTCGGGAAGCCGGCCAAGTTCAAGGCGGGGGCACGGCGGAGACGGGACGCTCGGCTGCCACGTATGATTATATTTTGACGGCTGAACTGCAGGGCATTTCCGCAGCTTCCAGCAAGGGGCAGAGCGATTATTTTCTCGTGGCTTTTAAGTTAGTTGATTTTAACGATATGTTGATTTGGGAAAATCAATACGAAATCAAAAAAGAAGGCAGGGAAAGCGCTGTCTATCGTTAAAAATACGGCGCAGCTGAACATTTTAGTGGCCTTTTTATGATGCGGGGACGCGGCGTCTTTTATTTACTTGTCGGAGGGACATTGCTTTTTTTCACGGCCTGCGCTGTGAATGGGCCGGTCTCGGCGTCGGGCATCTCGCTTAAACCGGAAGAGTTGAGCCAAGCCGAGCAACGGGTGGTTCAGGAACAAATTCCCGAACCGTTGAAGCCTTATTACGTCGCTCTTTATAGCGAGGGAAAACAAAACTTCGTTCTCCACGCCATGCGCGGCGGTCTGGCTGCTTTGAAGCTGGGATATTTTGATCTCGCCAAAAAAACGTTCGATCAGGCCATTCGTGAAGTGGAAGCTTTGCAGGAAGGCGCCGCACAAGCCGAGCGAGCCAAAAGCAAATTTGTGGGTGAAAAAGAAAAGTGGTTCAAAGGCGAATCTTACGAACGCGCCGCGCTTTATTTTTACCGAGGTATGCTTTACTTGCGCGATGAAGATTACGGCAACGCCGCGGCCTGTTTTCGCCGCTCGCAGTTGCAGGACATCACGAGCGAGGATGAGAAAGGGTTTGCCGGCGATTGGACGAGCGATGAGCTGGGATTGGCTTTAGCGTCTTATTACAACGGCTATCCGGAAGACGCTGAAAACGCCTTGAAACGCGCGGAAAAATTTCCAAGCAAACAAGGAGAAGTTCCCGCTCCTACGCCGACAACCAATGTGTTGGTGCTTATGAGCGTGGGCAACGGGCCGGAAAAATATCGCGCAGGGAAATATCGTGAACAGTTGAAGTTTAAAGAAAATGCTCCTGCCATCCGTGAATTGGAAGTTCTCGTTGGAGATAAGAAAACAACCTTTCCTGTGGCGGAAAATCTTTATGTCCAAGCTACTACTCGCGGCGCGCGGCAGATTGATTGTATTTTAGGCGATAAGGCTTCCTTTAAAGAAGACACGGCTAATGCCGCCGTTGCTTTGGGTGCGGGAGCGTTAGTGGCATCACAAGTGGACAGCACGGGCATTGCCACCGGCGTGCTGGCTCTGGCGGCGCTTGGATCGGCGATTTTTTCCAGCGCAACCAATCCGGAAGCGGATATTCGTGCATGGAGCAACCTGCCGCATTCCATTTATCTTTTGAATTTGACGGTTCCATCTGATGCGCCGACAATAAAAATCACTGCTTTGGACGCTCAAAAAAATGTTTTAGACGCCGTGACGCTTGATAATGTTTTAAGCGATAACAAAAAGCTGCATGTTTTCTTTGTTCCCGGAGACGCTAACTTTAACCATTGATAAAATTATGAAACTATTCCGACATTATTTGATGCCCCTTGTTACAGGCGTTCTGTTGACGGCTTGTGCGTCGGGGCCGTACCAACCTGAACCCCAATCCCTCAACGCGGAAACGAGCGGCGCGCCCGTTATTTTTCTGGATGAAGGACTGGTGGATAATCTCGCGGTGGATAGAAACGTTCTTGTCCAGCGCGACGATGCTCAACGGCTCAAAATTCAAGCGACGATGAGAAACCGCACCGATGACGAAACCCTCCATATTCAAGTTCAAACCGTTTGGCGCAACAAAAGCGGCATCGCGCTTTACAGCGAGACCGGAAGCGAATCCGCGTGGCAAACTATCATGCTGACGCCGAACCAAAGCTCCACCTACACGCAGACGGCTCTCACCTCGGAAGCTTCGCAATACACCATCCGCGTGCGTTATCAGGCTCGCCCCAATTGATTCTATGAAAAAAATTCTGCTCCTTCTCTTTTTAATAGCCGTGTCTTGGTCATGGGCCGACACGGGAAATCCTGCGCCCGTCTCTCAACCGATTCCCGTCGCGGCGTTTCCTTTGCCCATCACGGATTACGACGGCACGGTGAGTTCCTTCCGCGCTTCTTATCAAAAAATGGGAAGCCCTCGCATTCTCATTTATGTCAACCGCTCCCTTATCGCAGAACGCGGAGAGATGCTGGAAACTACCCGCTCTGAACAAAGCGTTAAAACCAAGGGCGACGCGGTTCTTCCCGAACCCAGTCAGGCGGCGGTTCAAGTCGGTTCCGGCAACCAAGCCACCCAAGAAGCGGGCATCCCTCCTCTGCCTAAAACAAGCGGCAAGGGTGGGGAACGGCTTGTGTCGGAATCTCATTCGCAGCGCGTCAACGCGGCTTCCGACCTCGGCACAGGGCAGACGACGCAGTATGACGCTCGCCAGATCGAAGAAACATTTCAAAAGCCTTTCTTTGACGCCGAAGCAAAACTTGTTGATCAGAAAATCGCCGAACTCGCTTTAAAAAAATTGCCCAACGCGGATTCCAATTTTCTCACAGCTCCTCAAACCGACAAAGAACGCGAGCAGATCGAAGCCCTCCGCCAGTCGGCTGACATCGCCGTTGAAATCCTCATTCGCTCTAAAAGCGTGACGATTCCCCAAGTTTCGGGGAAAGACAAAGTCGAGACGCGTTTGGAAGTGGTGGCGACGGTCACACAACTCAAAGACGGGGTGAAGCTCGCTCAAATCAACTCGGATACTCTTTTTGGCTTCAACCGCCGCGACGGCAAAGCCAAAGAAGCGCGCGCCGCCCGTGTTACCTCTGCGGAAATCGTCGAGCAAACCGCTCTAGCCGTGATGCAACGGCTCAAATAAATCTACTTTTGATTCCAGTGGTTCGAATTCACCTTCGCCCAGAAATAACAGAATAACAGCGTTTGCCTTGCAGTTGGAGGAGGCTACAGCTACGTTTTTTCCGTGAAGTTTGAGCGTTTCGGCCTTTTTTTTCGGTCAACGGCAGATTTATGAACGTCTTAATCACTTGCGGGCCGGGGGCGGAGCCGATTGATGAGGTTCGGCGCATCACAAATTTTTCCACGGGTAAGTTGGGCATTTTTTTAAGCAATTTTTTCACGGCTGCAGGCCATCAGGTGACTTGCACGATCAGTTCGGGGCGCACCTGCCGCGATGAGATTCAAGCCGCCGCCGTTTATGAATTCACCACGACGCAGGATTTGCAGGGGCAATTGGAATGGTTTTCTCAAAATGCCAAATTTGATTTGGTGTTGCACGCGGCGGCTTTGAGCGATTACGTCGTCACCCAAGTCACCGACACGTCGGGCATTCCTATTCCGCGCACGAAAATAGCCAGTAATCATGAGGTTCTGCACCTGACTCTCCAGCCCGTGCCTAAGCTGATTGCTCGCCTGCGCGAACTTTTCCCTTCGTCTAAAATTGTGGGTTGGAAATATGAATTGGAAGGTTCGCCGCATGATTTGCTTGAAAAAGCGTTTGCGCAAATCCATCTGAATCGGACGGATGCTTGCGTTTTGAACGGGAAGGTCATTGGGCGCGGCTTTCTTTTTTGTTCCGCTCAAGGCTTGCAAAAATCTCTTACTAGTTTAGAAGAACTGGCTTCCTACTTGGAGGGTTGGGCGAAGGCCTCTCAAGCCCTTATTGCATAGAAAGTTTTACGATGCGCAAGACGGTCAAACCAAAAACGATGAACGCTTTTAGCCGGGTGCGCGCCCGATTCCAAAACCCCGTCGTTCTCTTTGCCTCTTTCCTGCTCGCTTTTTGTGTCGTTCTCGGCGCGCTTTGGTTGCAGCAGGGTGTGTCGAATCAAGAATTCACCGCCAACCACAGCAAGGCTCTTGACTACCTGCACGGGGTGATTTCCGTGAAAGGGTGGCCGTGGTGGACGCCGTCTTTTAATTTCGGACACTCGTTAGCGGATAGCTTAAGCACGATGGTCGCTTACGTTGCTTTATTGGCAAGCGAGGGGCTCTTTGGCGTTGCGGCGGGGGCGAAGTTGCTGGGGCTGGCGTGTCTGATGGCGAGCGGCGCGGCGATGTTTTTCTTTGTGCGGCGTTTGACGTCGGATGTATGGTGCGCCTTCGCTGCAAGCGTTCTTTACGTTATCTGTCCGCAATTCGCCCTTCGGCTTGCCTTTAACGAACATTTAATCGTCGCCATGTGCTTCATTTATCCGCCGCTGATTTTTTGGGCATTGCTGGAAATTGCGAAGGAGAACCGATGGCGCGATATCTTACTCCTCGCCTTGCTTTACGCGGCGATGACATTGACCTATGTGCGCATCGCCGTCGCATTTTTGCCTGCGATGGCGGCTTTTGCGCTTTGGATTTTCATAACGCAACCAGACAGGCGCGCCAATCTTTTGCGCGGAATTTTGCGCGCCGCGTGGCTATTCCTGCCTCTTGCCGCTTTGCCCCTGCTGCCTCTCTTGCGCGAGAGCCAGTGGATGGCGTTTTTTCGCTTTGATCCTTTCCAAGGCTGGCAAAAGTCGTTTTCCCTCAAGACAGCTCTTTCTTGGCTGGATAGAAGCGGGGTTGTTTTCGAGGGCAAGATGCCTCCGTGGTTTGCCGTGGGGCGCGGGCCGTTTTATTTAGGCGTGGAGCCGATGTTGTCCCTCGCCGCGTTTTTTCTTTGGCGCGGCAGGAAAGAAGCGTGGCAAAGCTCGGCGGAAGGCCGTCTCATTCGCCTTTTTCTTGCCATCAGCCTTTTACTGATGTGGCTTTCTTACGGCCCGCGTTCGATTCTTGCGGGACATATTGAATTTCTTCAAAACGCCGCCAACGCGCTTGATTGGAGCGTTCCCGTCGCGTGGCTTTTGCTTTTTGCCCAAGGATTCATCGTGGCTCGGCTTTGGCCGCAAATGCCGCGCCGCGCTTTATGGGTCGCCTTGAGCCTCGTCGTTTATTTTCTTGTTCCCGGTTTTGTCCTTCTTGAAAAAATACCTTTTTACAGTCCCATCCGCGCGCCGTGGTCTTTTTGGGAAGTGGGCGGTTCCTTCACTTTTGCCGTCGCGGCGGGAATCTCCATCCCTTTGATTGTGAGAAGCGTGTTGCCGACAGTTGTGCTTCGTTGGGTTTTTGGCGCTGTCTTGCTGATTTTGAGCTTGATGGACATGGGGCCTTACCACGCTTATTTTGCCAAGGAGTCGCTGCCCAAAGGCACGTTTGAAGATTTTCTTGAAACGCAACGCTTTCTCGCTTCTCAAAGCAAACCCGGACGCGCGAATTTTCTTTCCGGCCGTTACTTTTATCTTCTCACTCCCTCCCTTTCTCAACGCGGGTTAATGTGCGAAGCGTTTCACGGTCATTACACACTTTCTTGGACGCGCCAGTTGATCGAAACCGGCTCGCAACTGCCTGCATTGTTCCGTTCTCAATACGATCTCATGGGCATTTCTTACGTCGTCCTTGATAAGGAAGACCCGGACACGCCCCTTTTGATGCAGGAATATTTTCGCACGATTTTTCCCGTCGCCTTTGAAAATAAGCATTTCGCTGTTTTGGAAAATAAGCAAAGCCTTGCGCCGGCGTTTATTGGCAAGGAATTCATCGTTGTTCAGCCCGATTCTGAAAAAATCATGCCTCAAATGCTCAGCGCAAGCCGCGCCAACTATGTCTCCGTTGAAATGCAAGGCGTCGAAATGTCCTTGCCCGATCTTGTTGGCGTCGAAAACGCGCAGCATCAGCTTCAATGGAAAGGGGAATTTCAAAATAAAACAGGCGAGCCGTTCCGCGTTCACGCGGAGGTTTCCCGACGGGACAATTTTCATGAAATCCGCGTCAACAATCTGCCTAACGACTCTGGCCGATGGCTCATTATTCCAGAGGCGTTTCATCCCGATTGGACGGCGCGGGCGGATGGAAAGCCGCTTGTTGTGAGCAAAGCTTTCGGCAGTCTCCTCGCCGTCATGCTTCCTGCGCAGACGCGCGAAGTGGTTTTTGAATTCAAACCGCCGCGTTCTTATTCCCTCGTTCTCACTGCTTCCTTGCTTTGTTGGATTGTGGGCTTGTTAACGTGGGGAGCCTTGGCGTCTGCAAGCCGGTTGAAGAATTTATGACGAACGCTTTGCCGCAACGCCCCCTTGCGCCGCTTCATCGCGTGCTTGTCATCATTCCTACCTATAATGAAAGCGACGGCATTCTTTCTTTAATCGCGGAAATTTTACCCTTGGACGCGCGTTTGGAAATTTTAGTGGTGGATGACAATTCTCCCGATGGCACGGCTGATTTAATCGAACAGACGGCCAACAGCCGCGTTCACCTTCGCCGTAGGCAGGGAAAATTAGGCTATGCCAGCGCGTCGTTGGAAGGATTCCGCTGGGCCGTGCAAAATGATTATGACGCGGCATTGGAAATGGACGCCGACCGTTCCCATGACCCGCATGACATTCCTCTCCTTCTTCAAGCGTTGGAGCAGGGCGCGCACGTTGCCATTGGCTCGCGCTATCTGAACGGCGTGCGTGTGTTAAATTGGCCGCTTCCCCGCCTTCTTTTGAGCGCGGGCGGCGGTTTCTACGTGCGCTTTCTCACCGGACTGCCTCTTACCGACCCGACGAGCGGCTTCAAGGCCCTCCGCAGTGAAGTCATTCGTTTATTGAAATGGACTAAATTCACTTCAGAAGGCTATAGTTTTAATATTGAAACCTATTATTTTGCATGGAAACAAAGATTTAAACTCGTTGAAATCCCCATTATCTTCACAGAGCGACGCCAAGGCGCTTCTAAAATGACGCCTCAAATCGCTATTGAAGCCGCCCTCCGCGTTATCAAATTGGCCTTGCGGCGGTTGATTCCTGCGCCATTTTAATTCTCTTTCACAGGAACTCATGATTTTTCAATTTTTCGAAACAGCTTTTCTTAAAGAATCCTTTGATTTTTTTCTTCGAACATTTCTCGCGGAATTATTGGTGATTTGGGCGTTGTATCAGGGTTACGCCCTTCTTT
>JAZDII010000087.1:0-23512 GCA_043805085.1 bacterium | reverse complement strand
ATCAACGCGGTTACGTGACTCTTTCCGTTTGCCCCAAAAAGAAAAAATCCGGCGCGTGGGAAATGATCTGGATTGAAGAATTGGCGGAAATCGCGGAAAAGTCCGCGTCATCGCCCGTGTATCCTTTGCTCAAGCGGCCCGACGAGCGACACGTCACCATGCACGCTTTCAATCATCCTGTTTTTGTGGAAGACATCGTGCGCGAAGCGTCCGCGTTTTTAAAAAAAGACAAGCGCGTGGCGCGGTTTGAAGTCCGCGCCGTGAGCCACGAGAGCATTCACAATCATTCCGCGTTTGCGGCGGTCACATGCTAAATCTTGGGCCGAGGTAAAGTTCCCGCGTGACGGGATCGTTGATAAGAAAATCGCTGTCCCCTTCCCTTTCCACGCGGCCTTCGCAAATCAAGTAAGCGCGGTCTACGACGGACAAGGTTTCGCGGACGTTGTGATCAGTGATCAACACCGCCATGCCGCTGTTTTTCAAATTGAGAATGATCTGCTGAATGTCATAAACGGCCAAAGGATCAACACCGCTGAACGGTTCGTCCAAAAGCAAAATGTGGGGCGATGTGACAAGACACCGCGCGATGGCCAGCCGCCGTTTTTCGCCGCCGGAAAGGCTTAGCGCCTTGCTTTCCTTGACGTGCTCGATGCCTAATTCATAAAGAAGCTGATCGCAACGCTCCTTGCGCTGCTGCTCTGATAAAGGAAGCGCCTCCAAGATAGCCATGAGGTTGTCCTGCACCGAAAGCTTGCGAAAGATGGAATCTTCTTGAGGCAAGTAGCCGATGCCTCGTCGCGCGCGGCGATACATCGGCATGTGCGTGACCTTTTCTCCCGCTAAAAAAATTTCGCCTGCCGCGGGCCTGACCATGCCGACTAGCATATAAAACGTCGTCGTCTTTCCCGCGCCGTTCGGGCCGAGCAACCCCACGATTTCCCCTTTCTTCACGCCGAGACTGACGCCGCCGACCACATCGCGCCCGCCATAGGCCTTGACCAAGCCCTCGGCGGAAAGAATGAAAGATTCAGACATGAAAAATTTCGTTAAGGCATGATTTGAACGGTGCTGCGCCCAAGGACTTGCATTTTTTTGGTGTCAACATGAATGATGATGGTGGTGCCTGTGACGCGCGTTCGTTTTTCGATGACGACGGGTTCGCCGGTTAAAATCATTTTACGCTCGGCCATGACGTATTCCGCGTTTCTCGCCGTGGCGGAACGCTCGCTGCTCTTAATGGCAACGTCCCCCTTGGCGACGAATCGCTCCGGTTCGTTTTTTTCGGAGAGATAGACCGTAGCTTCGTTGGAAGTCATGTCAAAATTGTCGCTAGTCACATGCACCTTGTCTCGAAAAACGCCCTTGTGCGCGCCGAAATCCAAATCAAGTTGCTCGCTTTCAATCGTCATCGGCTGCGTTCCAAGCGCGCCTGTTTTTTCTTTGGAAGGCGTTTGACCTTGAACGCAAACCACGCCGCTCCCAAGGACGAGAATGCAAAATAGAGTGATCCAATTTTTCATTTTTTCTGATAAGCCCCCGGTTGGACAACGACTTTGATATTCCGCCGAAACGTTCCCTTTGATTGCTTGACGTCCCACTCCATAGTTTTGGCGGTGACAGTCATGCCGGGGCGGCGGACTTCGATGTTGTTGTCCGTTGTGAGTTTATTTTCCATGCGCCAATAAAAACATTCAGGTGAAAGTATCCTTGTCGTCGGTTTGCCGGAGTCATCTTCATACACCTCAATTTCCAGCTTTCGAATCAAAATTTGGTTCGCGGACATAACCATAGCTTCCGCGCCGTGAATGCGCGAGCTTATCTTCCCTTCCTCATTCGTTTGAGGGAGATCAAAGCCGCGAATGATCGTGCCAATAGGAAATTGAGGCTCGGCCAAGCATACGCCGCTCGCCAAAAGCCACGCCCCCCAAGCGCAAGCCAAAGCCCGCTTACAATTGAACAGTTTGAGCCGCATGAGCTACTTGTCTCAAAACCGCAGGCAAATCGGCAAGCGGAATCATGTTAGGAGCGTCGGAGGGGGATTTTGACGGATCGGGATGTGTTTCAATAAAAAGGCCGTCCACGCCGACAGCCGCCGCCGCTCGCGCCAGAGCGGGCGCGAGACGAGCGTCGCCTCCGGAAGAGCTTCCCAAGCCGCCCGGACGCTGCACGGAATGAGTGGCGTCAAAAATCACGCGATGGCCTTTCTCCCTCATCCACACAAGGCCGCGCATATCTACGACTAAATTGTGATAACCGAACGACGTGCCGCGTTCCGTAATCCAATAACGTCGGCAACCCGCTTCTTTTAATTTTTCAGCGACGGCGTCCACATCGTCAGGCGCGAGGAACTGGCCTTTTTTCACGTTCACCTCGCGTCCGGACTTTGCGGCAGCGACAAGCAAGTCCGTTTGCCGGCATAAAAAAGCGGGAATTTGAATCATATCAACGCAAGAGGCCGCAGCGGGCACGTCTTCGGGTTGATGGACGTCCGTCAACACGCGCGCATTCAATTTTTCTTTCACGCGCGCCAACATTTCCAATCCCTTCTTCAACCCCGGCCCTCTGGCAGAGCGGATGGAAGTGCGATTGGCCTTGTCGTAAGACGCCTTGAAAACAAAGGCCCAGCCCAATTCTTCCGCGATTTTTTTTACCGTCTGGCCGATGTGCAGCGCGGACGCTTCATCTTCCAAAACGCAAGGACCAGCGATCAACAAAAAGGGTTCACTTGCTTTGCGCATATACACGGACGGCTTGGATGAAGTGATGAAAAAGCGGATGCGGCGCATCCGGCTTGGATTGAAATTCGGGATGGAACTGGCACGCGACGAACCAAAGATGATTTTTGAGTTCGATGACTTCGACTAAATTTTTTTGCGGGTAAAGCCCCGAAATGACAAGCCCCGCCGCTTCCAGTTGCTTGCGGTAAATGTTGTTAAATTCATAGCGGTGCCGGTGACGCTCGTTGACTTCCGATTTTCCGTAAGCAAGGCGCGCTTTCGTGCCTTGCTCAAGCTGACACGGAAAAGTGCCCAACCTCATCGAAGCGCCTTTCGTCGTCACCTTCTCTTGCTCGGCCAATAAAGAAATGACAGGGTGCGACGTTTTCGGTTCAAACTCCGTGCTGTGCGCGCCCTCCAACTTGCAAACGTTGCGGGCGAAATCAATGACGGCGATTTGCATGCCGAGGCAAAGGCCGAAGTAAGGGATGTTCTGCTCGCGCGCAAACTGCGCCACTTGAATTTTGCCTTCAATTCCGCGCCCGCCGAATCCGCCGGGAACGAGAATGCCATGAACGCCCTGCAAAAACTTTGCCGCGCCTTCTTTTTCCACATCTTCCGCGTCCACGCGGCGCACTTGCACGCGGCAATCTTCCGCCGCGCCCGCATGCGTCAACGCTTCGTCAATGCTCTTGTAAGCGTCCTGATGCTCGATGTATTTTCCGACAACGGCGATGCAAACGCGATGCGTCGGCGAAATCATGCGATCCACCATGGCCTTCCAATCGCCCATTTCCGCCGGCGGCAGTTGCAGATTTAAATAACGGCAAACAAGGTCGTCCAGCTTCTCGCGTTGCAACATCAGCGGCACTTCATAAATCGTGTGCTCCACGTCCCGCTCTTCAATGGCGGCCTCGACGGGCACATTGCAGAAAAGGGAAATCTTTTGGCGCGTTTCATGGTCAACCGGATACTCGCTGCGGCAAACGAGAATCTGCGGCTGGATGCCGATCTCGCGCAGCTTGGCGACGCTCTGTTGCGTCGGCTTGGATTTCAGCTCTCCCGCCGCTTTAATAAAGGGAAGCAAAGTGACGTGAATGAAAAGTGCGTTGCCTGCGCCGACCTCCAACGCGAATTGCCGGATGGCTTCCAAAAACGGCAGTCCCTCGATGTCGCCCGTCGTGCCGCCGATTTCCGTGATCACCACATCGCAATCCTGATGATGGCCAACGCTCAAAATGCGCGCTTTGATTTCGTTCGTGACGTGCGGGATGACCTGAACCGTTTTGCCGAGATAGTCGCCGCGCCGTTCCTTGCGCAAAACTTCCTCGTAAATCTGGCCCGTGGTCAGGTTATTACGGCGCGTGAGCTTGGAATGCGTGAAACGCTCGTAATGCCCCAAATCCAAATCCGTCTCCGCGCCGTCTTCCAACACATAAACCTCGCCATGTTGAAAAGGATTCATCGTGCCCGGATCCACGTTTAAATACGGATCAAATTTCTGCAACACTACGCGCAAGCCGCGCCGCTCCAACAACGTGCCCAGAGCCGCCGCCGTCAAGCCCTTGCCCAGCGAACTCACCACGCCGCCCGTCACAAAAATGTATTTGATGCTCATATCAACTGTTCCACCCGCTTTAAATCTTCAGGCGTGTCCACGCCAATCACCTTCAAAGTAGTGCGGATTACTTGAATCTCAATGCCATTTTCCAACGCGCGCAATTGCTCCAGTTTTTCGATTTGCTCCAAACGGCTCGGCGGGAGCGAAACAAATTTTTGCAACGTAGCGGGACGGTAAGCGTAAATCCCAAGATGATGCCAATAATCCACCGCCGCCGCGCCCGCGTCGCGCCGAAAAGGAATCGCCGCCCGCGAAAAATAAAGCGCGCACCCCTGCGCGTCCGTCACCACCTTCACCACATTCGGATCGTTCTCGGCTCCCGTTTCTTCTATTTTCCGCGCCAACGTCGCCATTTCAGTTTGGCCTAATTTTTCAACAAATTCGTCCAACGCCCATCCCTCAATCATCGGTTCGTCGCCCTGCACATTGAGAATCCATGCGGCTTCAAGACCGCGAACAGCTTCCGCCGTCCTGTCCGTGCCGGAGGGATGATCTTTGGACGTCATCTTCGCCTCGCCGCCAGCGCGCTCGATGACGTCGGCGATGCGCCGGTCGTCCGTAGCAACGATGACGCGGTTGATTTTTTTCGCGCTTGTCACCTTGCGCCACACCCACTCCACCATCGGCTTGCCTTTTAAGAGAGCCAAAGCCTTGCCCGGAAAGCGCGTCGAACCATAACGCGCGGAAATAACCGCGATGACATCCGTCTTCATGATTGCTTTAAAATCCAATCCGCCGCTTCTTTCAAATCCGCCGCCGTGAAATCCGCCTTGCGCCGCGACTCCGCCGCTTCCGCTTCGTTACACGTTCCGGAGGGCAGCCAAACGCTGCGGCAACCGGCGTTGCGCCCGCATTCGACGTCCACCAAGCGATCGCCGATCATAAACGATTGCGACAAATCCACGCCGTATTCTTTCTTCGCTTCCAAAATCATTTCCGGCGACGGCTTGCGCCTTTGGCAGGAAGAGTCTTCAGGCGCGGCGTAACAAAGATAAAATTTTTTGAAAAAATCCTCGCCCAATAATTTGTTCATCGCGCCGTTCACCGCCGCCACATCCGCCTCCGTCACCCAACCGCGCCCGACCGCCGATTGATTGGAAATGACGAACAAAGCAAAGCCCCCTTCTTTCAAGCGAGCAAGCGTCTCCCTCGCTTGCGACATGAGCGTCACCTTGGACGGGTCGTTGTTGTAAGGGACATTTTCGATCAGCGTGCCGTCCCTGTCAAAAAACACGGCTTTCATGGGCGCAAAGAATCACGCTCCAAACTCGCCTCCAGCTCTTTTGCTTGAAGCGTCGCTGTGCCGAGTTTGCCGACGACAATTCCCGCCGCGTGATTGGCGATTTCCGCCGCTTCCCAAGCGTTCAAGCCCGCGGCCAAAGCGGCGGTGAAAAACGCAATCGCCGTGTCGCCCGCGCCGGACACATCGAACACTTCCTGCGCGCGCGTGGGCGTGTGATAAGGCGGCTGGCCGCGTTGAAAAAGCATCATCCCGCCCTCACCGATGGTAATCATCACGCAAGACGTGTCCCATTTTTGAAGCAACTGTTTGCCAACGTTGAGGAGTTCCTTGGGGTCGTCGGAAGCGGGCCGTTGCAGCACTGCAAAAGCTTCCGAGCGGTTCGGCTTCACCGCCGTCACGCCCGCCCAGCAAAGGGGGTTATTCATGTTGGGATCAACCGTGACGATTTTACCGTGCTTGCGCGCCAAAGAAACAACCATGTCCACCAACTCCTGCGTGATGAATCCCTTCGCGTAATCTTCAAGAATCACCGCGTCCACTTGAGGAATCGTCTTGCGCAAAAAAGATTCCAGCTTTTTCAAAGATGCAGCGTCCAATTGACAACGCGATTCGTGATCCACACGCACGACTTGCTGGTTGCGGGCGATGATGCGCGCCTTGCGGATGGTGGTAAAATCATCGAGCCGTAAAATGCCGCTCGCACCGATGCCCTCCGCGCGCAACAGCTTCATCAGGCGATCGCCGCTCGCGTCGTTTCCGATCACGCCGCACATCTCTGCATGAATGCCAAAGTCCGCCAAGTTCCGCCCCACATTCGCCGCGCCGCCCGGATAAGCAGACTCTTGCGTCACCAACACTACCGGCACCGGCGCCTCCGGCGAGATGCGCGAAACCTTGCCGCGGATAAAATCGTCCAACATCAAATCGCCCAAAACCAAAATGCGCGCGCGCTTCATGGCCTGAATCACGCGCTTTAAACGGGCTGGAGAAAATTTTATTTTCATTTTTTTTATTTAGCAAGGAAGGGACAGTTTTAAAGACTTAATCAATCCTCCCCCAACGCTTGCCGAACGGCCAATAGACGAACCATGCCGAGCCGACGAGGTTCTCGCGCGGCACGGAGCCCCACATGCGACTGTCGAAGCTGTTGGCGCTGTTGTCACCCATCGCCCAGAAATGGCGGGCGGGAACTTGATACGTTTCGTTAGGCGAAGACAAATAACCGCCGAGGGTGTAGCCTCCGTAACCGTTTTTTCTAGAATAAATGCGCTCGAAGGCCGGACGATGATCCAACAACTCGCCGTTGGCAAAAAGATGCGGAGGGTCCACGCGCAAGGTGTCGCCGCCCGCGCCGACGCAACGTTTGATGTAATACTGCGAGCCTTTTTCTTGAAAATGGGAAATGTTGCGCGTGGTGAAGACAAAAACCCTGCCGCGCCGGGGCAAGCCGAAATGATAAGCCATTTTATTGACAAAAATATGGTCGCCGTTCTGGATGGAAATATTGACGAGGTCTCTGCCAATGGGAATTTCTTCTCCTATGTCAAAAGAATAGCCCGCGTTGGCAAGGTTTTGGCCTGATGTCCACAAGCGGTAGATATCCGCGCCAATCACAATTTCCACGCCTTTAAAAAATTTTAAAAAACTAATTTCACGAACCGAGCTAATTTCTCCGCCGTGGCGCACAACAGCGCGGTGATACGTGCGGCCAAAAAGAAAAAAGTCGCGTGTTTGAATCAGAAAATTCGGTTTCGCACCTTCGCGCTTCTCCGGCAAAATGCCATAGAGCGTGGGAAACATTGAATGCGTGGGAATCTTAAAGGGCTGAATAAAATAGGCGCGAATGGCAAGAGCGATAACAAGCGCGACAAAGAAAACTTCGACGTTTTCCCGCCAACTGCGCTCCGATGGCGTTTCAAAAAAATTGCCGTATTCTTTCTGCAAGGCGACTAATTGCGCCTCGCCCTCGGCAACGTTTAATTTAGCCTCCTGAAGCTTGCCGAACCTTTCAACGGCATTATCAAATTTATCCAAATCCTTCTTAGACAAGATATCCCAAACGTATTTACGTTTTTTTAGTAAATAATTCAAATCCTCTTCGGCTTGAACGGCATATTTTTTTCTTAAAATATTAAATATCATGAAATTACGCCTTTAAAACTTCGATAAACGCCTCTTGTGGAATGTTGACTTTTCCGAACTGTTTCATTCGTTTTTTACCCTCTTTTTGCTTTTCTAAAAGCTTTCTTTTTCGCGTTATATCACCGCCGTAACATTTTGCAGTAACATTCTTTCCAACAGTTTTTACATCTTCTCGCGCAATAATTTTTCCGCCAATGGCCGCTTGAAGTGCGACTTTGAAAAGTTGAGGCGGGATGACTTCCTTGAGTTTGGCGGTGAGAGCACGCCCTCTCGATACCGCTTTTTCCCGATGCACGATGCACGAAAAAGCGTCCATGGATTCGCCGTTGACGAGAATGTCCAGCTTCACCAAATCGTTGGCGCGATACGGCGCGTGTTCGTAATCCATCGAGCCATAACCACGCGTGATGGTTTTAATTTTGTCATTAAAATCCACTAAAATTTCGTTTAACGGCATCAGCGTGGTGAGCATCACTCGGCGATCGTCCACGGAATCCGTATGCAGCACCTCCCCTCGCTTGTCGCGAATCAGTTGGAGCAAGTCGCCGATATTTTCGTTGGAGCAAAGGAGGAACACGTTCACCATCGGCTCGCGGATTTCCGCTATTTGCGACGGATCGGGAAGTTGCAGCGGATTTGACACCTGCATCATCTCTTTGTTGGTTTTGACGACCTCATAAACGACGCTCGGATAAGTGGAGATGATATCCATGTCATACTCGCGTCGCAACCGCTCCTGCACAATCTCCATGTGCAGAAGGCCGAGAAAACCGCACCGAAAACCGAACCCCAACGCCACGGAATTTTCTTGCGTGAACACCAACGCGGCGTCGTTGAGCTGAAGCTTGCCGAGCGCGACTTTCAGTTGCTCAAAATCAGAAGTGTTGAGCGGGTAAAAACCGGAGAAGACGACGGGATGGATGTCCTGAAAACCCGGCAACGGCTCCGCGACAGGATGTTCCGCGCCGGTCATCGTGTCGCCGATTTTTACTTCCGCCGTTGTTTTGATATTGGCGATGACATAACCGGAATCGCCCGCGTGAAGAGCGTCGGTCTTGAGCGGTTTGGGCGTGAAAACGCCGACTTCCTTAACCTCGTATTTCCGGTTGCTTTGCATGAGAAGAACTTGATCTCCCGCGCGGATTTCGCCTGAAAAATTTCTCACATACGTCACCACGCCCCGGTAAGTGTCGAACACGGAATCAAAAACAAGGCAGCGCAGCACATCATCGGCGAAGTCGCGCGGTGGCGGGATGCGATGGATAATGGCTTCGAGAATGTCCTCGATGCCAATGCCTGCCTTTGCGCTGGCCAAAATCGCCTCTTGCGCCGGAATGGCCAGAATATCCTCCAACTGTTTTTTGACGGAAGGCACATCCGCATTGGGCAAATCCACCTTGTTGATGACGGGGATGATGACCAGATCGTGCTTGGAAGCGAGGTGCGCGTTGGCGACCGTCTGCGCTTCCACACCTTGCGCGGCGTCCACGACAAGCAACGCGCCTTCGCAAGCAGCCAAGCTGCGCGAAACCTCGTAAGAAAAATCCACATGCCCCGGTGTATCAATGAGATTCAGGCGATACTTTTGGCCGTCTTTGGCGCGGTAAGACATCGTCACCGGATGCGCCTTAATTGTAATACCGCGTTCGCGTTCCAAATCCATCGAATCCAAAAGCTGATCCTGCATATCACGCTTTTCCACCGTGCCGGTAATTTGCAAAAGCCTGTCGGACAACGTCGTCTTGCCGTGGTCAATATGGGCAATGATGCAAAAATTGCGCGTTAACGAAATGGACATAAAAAGGAATGATTGTATTACAATGCAGTGACAATCAAAGATTTAAAAATATTTTCAAACAAAAAAACGATCCAGGGGCCATCGCATTCCCTGCGCCCCTAACTCTTGACAATATAGACACCATATCTCATAAGGAAAAGCAACTACGAAAGAAAGCTCTATGGCTGAAGACTCATCGAAAATAAATCCTGATCACGGAAGTTATTATATAGATGACAAGGGCGAGATGGTAAAAAACGAACCAGATGTTCCGGAAGACTCCTTAGATTATAGTGATTTTTTTTCTGATGATGATACTATCGTCGCGCCGCCAGCTCCTCCTAGAGCCGAACAGCCAGCTTCTAAGGTTCAGGCATGGCTAGATGGTCCTTCAAGAGAAGGATCTGGAAAAATAAACAGACGAGATTTCTTCAAAGCAACAGGTGTGGCGACCTTGGCTGTGCTTGGGAGCAACGCCGTGAGGAGAATATTGGGCGGAACAAGCACACCTAAAGCGTCCCAGCCAAAACCTCCTAAAGCCAGCGTTGGGAGAGGAACGACGGCTGATAAACAACGAAAACCTAGGGAGCTTTCAGCCCCGCAGCAGCCTGCTCAAGAGAGGGGCGCGGAAGTGGGAGAGCTGAAACCTCAAGAGAGCCAGCAAGAGCCTCAAGCCGATCTTGGCCCTTATAAGATTTTTGTTATAGGCGAACAGGAAAGACGCCCGGAAATTTCGATTCCTAATTTTAAAGCGCTTTTCAAAGAATTTCAGAAAAAAGGATTAGAGCCTCTTATTGCTGTTCAAACCGTCGCTCTTAGCGATCTTCCCGCGGCGCAACAAGAAGCTGTAGAAAGAAATCCTCGTGAGATACTAAGGCACATGCCAGCAGGAGATAAAGAAATCGCAAAATGGGCGATCAAACTTGGTTTGAAAGCACGCGTCCTCTATGCCAACAAAAGCGCAAAACCGGGCGATGCATTAGCAATACAACAAAAAAACAAAGATTTGGAGTATCAAATAAGTTACCTTGATCCTGCATGGGTATCAGGGAAAAAAACGCCGAATAAACCAGCCAACAGATTAATTATTGTCATTACAAGCGCAGAAAATATGGTAGATTTAAAAGAGCAATTAGAGAAGGCAGGGCACGATGTTCCAAAACCTCTTCTCCTAGAAAAAGGGCGAGCCATTGGGGAAGCAGGCGCGGCCTTTGTGGTCAACCTTATACAAGATATTTTTAAGCTTAAGCCCTCCTCTGGTTCAACTGCGCCTGATAAAACACCTACTAGAAGCCTTCCTGAAGAACATGGCGTTACCACGCCTACTCCTACGAAACGAGATCGGATAATTGACGCTTAAGTCTACTTTGCTTCAATTGGACTGTTGACGTTTTTTAAATGAAGCAGCGCGGCGCGCATGTCGCTCGCTTTGAAAAGCGAAGTGCCCGCCACTAAAACGTTCACTCCAGCAGCGCAAGCGTCCTTTGCCGTGACTGCGTTAATGCCGCCATCTACTTGGATGTGAAATTTGAGGCCGTGTTCGTCTCGATATTTTTTGGCCTGACGCACTTTTTCTAAAACTTCTGGAATGAAAGCTTGGCCGCCGAAGCCGGGATTCACGGTCATGCACAGGAGAAGATCAATAGAATCCAAAAACGGTAGCGCAGGCTCCAACGGAGTCGGCGGGTTGATAGACAAACCGGCTTGGCAGCCCATGTCTCGAATCATTTTCAGCGTGCGCCCGACGTCATGCCGCGATTTTTCCTCCACATGAACGGTGAGCATGTTGGCGCCGGCTTTGATGAAGGTTTCGGCGTAGCGATTGGGTTGCTCGATCATCAAGTGCACGTCTAAAAAAACAGTGGGCAGCTCGCGCCGGAGCATTTGCACCACGGCAGGGCCAAAGGAGATATTCGGCACGAAATGACCGTCCATGACGTCCACGTGCAGCCAATCCGCTCCCGCTTCGCAAGCGCGCCGCGCCTCCGCGCCGAGGCAGGCAAGATCAGCGGCGAGGATGGAAGGCGCGATGATGAAGGGAGGGGTCATGTTTCTACTCTGCCTCCACTTGCCTTAACATTAAATCATGAAAAGCGGTCAAAGGCGGTTTGCTTTCGTATAAAATCTTGTGCACTTCGTCCAGCACGGGCGTTTTCAACCCTTTTTCTCTGGCCAAGCGAAAAACGGCTTCCGTCGTCGGTACGCCTTCGGCCACGCCGATGATGCTTTTCAACGCTTCTTCAACTGTCGCGCCTTTGCCGATGGCTTCGCCCACCTGATGATTGCGGCTTCTGCCGCCGTAAGCGGTGAGCATTAAGTCCCCTATCCCGCTTAGGCCGAAAAAGGTTTCTTTTTTTGCGCCCAGTACGCAGCCGATGCGCGCCATTTCCGCCAAGCTGCGCGTGAGAAGACCCGCCATGCCGTTGTCGCCGATGTTGAGGCCGACGCAAATGCCGGCGGCGATGGCATAGATGTTTTTCAACGCGCCGCCCAGTTCGACGCCGATGAGGTCATCGCTGCGGTAAACGCGGAAGAATTTTTGATGCAATAGGCTTTGCACGGTTTGGGCAAATTCTTGGTTGGAAGAAGCGACAACGGTGGCTGTGGGCGCTTGGCGTTCGACTTCGACGGCAAAGTTCGGCCCGGATAAAGCCGCCAAATGGCGCGGCGTTAAAATCTGCTGCAAAATTTGCGTCACGCGCAAGCCCGTGCCGATTTCGATGCCTTTTGTTAAACTAATCATCGGCGCCGGTGGAACGTCTAAAGGGGACAAACGAGCGCGCACGGTTTGGCACGGTAAGGCGAGGAAAATGTAATCCGGCGCGTTGCCTTGCGGCCAATGCGCGTGACTCCTCTCAATATAACGAACCGCGTGGCTATTGCCCCGAAGAACTTTCCCTATGGCTGTGCCCCACGCGCCCGCGCCGATGATGTCAATGTTCACGCCTTTTTCCCCATTTTTGTTCCGTGCCATTCCACAAACGCTGAATGTTGCTCCAATGGCGAACGATGACTAAAACGCACATCACAAATGCCGCAACAACAAACCACGTTTGGTCACGGTAAAAAAAGAAGGCCAGCACAGGAAAAACAAGAGCGGCAACGATGGACGCCAGCGAGACGTAACGCGAGACCAACCAAACAAGGCCCCACATCATCGCCGTCACGCCAAGCGCCGCCGGCATGATGGCCAGTAATGCACCGGCGGATGTGGCCACGCCCTTGCCTCCTTTGAATTTTAAAAAGGGCGTGAAGCTGTGTCCTAATACCGCGGCGACTCCGACTAGGACGATGAAGGCATCCGCAGACGATTGCCCCCTCAAGTTCATGATCGCGCCTTGGACGGGAAGAAACCCTTTAAGCACGTCTAAGATAAGCACCGCGCTGCCCCATTTTTTGCCCAATGCGCGAAAGACATTCGTCGCGCCAACGTTACCGCTGCCGATCTTGCGCACGTCCACGCCGTTCATACGACCGACGAGGTAGCCAAATGGAACGGAGCCGCAAAGGAAGCCAACGGCGATCCATACCCACGAAGAATTCATTCTTTCAGAATGGCGCATGTCTTTATTTCGTCCATTTTAAAACGCTTTGCCTTCGCCCTGCCCCTCTTTACATTTGGCGTTTATGCCGGAATTGACGCCTGACCAAGCCATCCTTTTCCAAAAAGGAAAGGAGATGGGAGAGCAGGGTCATCACGCCTATGCGGTGGAACTGCTGGGACATCTTGTTAAAGAAGTTCCTGAATTGATAGAAGCGCGAAGATTGCTGCGAGCCAGTGAAATAGCGGAACAAAAAGCAAAGCCTTCTTGGATAAGGCGGCTTCAAACGATTGTTCTTTGGATGAAAGCGCGCTTGGTTTTAGGGCAATCGCCTTTCAAAAAAATGGAGATCGCGGAGGAAATACTCGCCGTCACCCCGTTGCATCGTCACGGAAACGCTCTGCTGGCGGAAGCAGCGGCATCGGCGGGATTGCATGAAGTTTGCATCCTCGCTCATGAGACCCTTTGCCGCGCTTTCCCCGGCAACATCTCCCATTTCAAAAACCTCGGCAAAGTTTGCCTCTCCACCGGGCGCCTCGCCGCCGCTCAAGCCGCTTACGAAAAGGCTCTGCGGCTCAACCCTCACGATGGCGAAACGATTAAGGGATTGAAAGACGCTTGCGCGCTGCAAGCGACTTCTTCCGGCGGCTGGGATAAAAATATCGGATAAAAAGCGAAGGGCGCCGCGTTTCGCGCGACGCCCTTCTTCCAATGAAGCGATAAGCCGAATTCTGTTCCCGCGATTCATCATCGCGGGCGATGATCATTTCTCTGCCGCGTTTTCACGCGGCCTCCTTGCCTCTTGCGAGGCGCGGAATGCGACTCTTACCCGAGGCTGCAACGTTTCCGTTGCGAGCAGGCGACTCTGCCTCTGTTCAGTCTTGCGCCGCCTAGGGTTTAGCGTGCCCCGTGAATTACTTCACGGGCGGTAGGCTCTTACCCTGCCTTTTCACCCTTACCCCTCCTCTCTTGCGAAAGATTGGGCGGTAGTTTTCTGTGCCACTTTCCGTCCAGCGACGCTTGCGCGCCGCCGTCCCGATGTTTCCCTCGGTAGGCTGCCTTGCGGCGTTCGGACTTTCCTCTCCAAGAAACTCGCGTCTCACGGAGCGATCATCTGCCTCACCTTTATTTAAGCGCAACCAAGACGCAGGGTCAATTTACTTCGTCGTCATGATATTGACGCCGCTCCATGATTCATCGGGGGGGTGAAGCAAGAGGCGTTGACTTTCTTCCAAATACATGCCGCTTAGATAATCGGAGGGAGTGAGAGCGACGCATTCGAAAAATTCCGCCACGGCTTCTTTGAACGCCCGCTTGCGGTAAAGGCGGATGCCGTTTTCGTAGCACTGCAATAATTCCTGTTGCTCAACGGCGAGAGACGTTTCTTTTTCTTCCAAAACGGTGAAAACTTCAACCGGTCTGGTTTTGCCTTTGACGCGCACAAGGGCGACGGTGCGCAGGTGAAATTTTTCTTTCACAAGAGCCGCGACGGATTCGCCGATGAGCAAATCCACATGATACTGCTTGGTCAATGCTTCCAAGCGCGAGGCCAAATTGACAGCATCGCCAATGGCGGTAAATTCCATGCGCCTAGGCGAGCCCATGTTGCCGATGATAACCTCTCCGTGGTTCAAGCCCATGCCGATGTGAAGCGGCGGACGGCCTTCATCTCCCCATCTTTGATTGAGTTGAGCCAAAGCGCGCCGCATAGCTAAAGCGGTTTGGACGGCGCGAAGCGCGTCCGCCTCCACGCCTTGGCTGACGACGTTGCCCCACACGGCCATGACGGCGTCGCCGATGAATTTATCCAAAGTTCCCTGATTCTGAAAAACGCACTCCACCATTTCGGTGAGGTATTCGTTCAATTGATTAACAAGGGCGTGGGAGTCCGCGCTTTCGGACATGGTGGTGAAATCGCGGATGTCGGAAAAAAGAATCGTGACCTTTTTGCGCGCGCCCCCAAGAGAGCTTTCATAGTCTTTGGAATTGTCCAAAATTTCTTGAACGACGTTTTTGGAAACATACTTTTCCAAAGTGGAACGCACGCGGCCTTTTTCGACGCGCTCCAAAACAAATTCATATACGACGCAGAAAAGACTGCCGGACGTAAAAATAATCAACGGCGGGAAAGTAAGGATGTAAGTATTAGCCTTATCAAATAAAAATTGAACCGTCATGAGGTAGGCAAAAATTGTCCCGATAACAACCGCAAGATGCGCGAAAGGATGGCCGATGCGGCTCAACGCCCACGCCAATAAAGCCGCGCCGATCATGATAAGAAAATTAGCGCTCAAGGGAATTTCATGAAAAAAATCGCCGTTCAACGCCGCCGCCATAGCGGTGAGGTGCAGTTCCGCTCCGGGCATAATGCCCATCGGCGTCGGATGCTCGTCATGGCTCCAGTTGCCGTCCGGGCCGAGAATGACGATTTTATCTTTAAAAATTTCTCCATTTTTTAAATTGGCCGACCAAAATGAGTCTTGAAAGAGCTGCCAGACGGGAATGGGCTTGTATTGACCGGGTGGACCGGCAAAGCGCATGGGGAAATATTCGAGAGAAGAGGGAACTTTATCGCTCGCGCCGAATTTCACAAGCGCGGCGGCGGCCACGGACGGCAACTCACCCTTGAGGGCTTGAGGATATTTTGTTTTGTAAAGAGCCTGACGGACGACGGCATCTTCATCCGGTTGAAAATTCACAAAAGCCAGCCGATCATCGAGCGGCGCGGTTGGAGGAATGAGCTTCTCCGTTGGCGCGTCCAATGACATGGCAACGCCGCCGCCTTGCGCCGTGGGCGTGAAATTGCAACCCATCACAATTTGATTGCGGTAGCGATCCAATGCGTAGGCGAAATAATCATCGCCCTCACGCTCTGTAGGAAAAAGTAAATCCACGACCACCACGCGCGCACCAGCCTTAAAAAGTTTGTTGATAATATCGCCAAAGACAAAACGCGACCACGGCCAGCCTTTTTGCATCATGGTCAACGTCGAAGAATGCGCGATTTCTTCCGCAGAAAGGTGATCCAGCTTAATGGACGCGCGGTCCACAGCGACATAAATAAGCCGATTGTCCACGGAAGCTTTGCGGCCTTGGCGCGCCAGCCTGTCGCGCAGCGAATTTTCTCCGCGCACCGCCCAATCGCCGAGAACTAAAATGAGGCGATTATCGCGCAACAAACGCAACGCCGCTTCCGGCATTTTTTCGTAAAAAACCGTGTAGACAAAAATAAAGGGCAAGACGAAAGAAAGGCAGACTGCTCCTAAAATCAAACCGGGCCTCAAACGACGTTTCATAAATCAATTTTACTTTAAGGCGCCTCCTCAAGCCGTGCCATGAGCCACAACAAATCAGACAAGCGGTTTAAGTAAGGAATGGCAAGGGAAGAGATAAAGGTTTGAGGCTGGCTTTCAGAAAGGCTGATGATCTCTCGTTCTGCGCGGCGGCAAATGGTTCGCGCTAAATCAAGGAAAGACGCGGGCAACGTCTCGCCGGGAATCGCCCAACCGCGGGGCTGCGTGTGCTCGCTTTCTAAATGAGCAACACCTTCGTCGAGCCTCTTCAGCATTTCTTCGCTGACGCGCGAACCGCTTTTTTCGTGACGCAAGCAATCTTCCTCCGCCGTGGCAAGTTCGCCCATGAGAACAATCAAATCTTTCTGAATCAGTAAAATCTGCTCTTTCGCCCACGAATGAGCCGCCGCCGCGCGAGCGACTCCCAGAGCCGCGTTCAGCTCATCCACCGCGCCGCAAGCTTGCACGCGGGGGTGTGTTTTCGAGACGCGCCGACCATGCATGAGGCTGGTCGTCCCTTGATCCCCTGTGCGCGTGGCAATTGACATGTGAAATGATTCCATTTAAAGCTTTTTACAACTATGAGCAAGGGTCTTATTATCGCGCTGTTCCTTATCGGAGCGGCTTCAGCAGTTATTTTTAACAATCAAAGCGACATTCACACGAACTTCGTATTTTTTTCTGTTCATGCAAAGGCGTGGCTTGTGTTTCTAGGACTTTTTATCGGCGGGCTGGTCACCGGCGTTTTGCTCGGCAACAAGTAAAATGGCCGCCGCTCGACTCATTGTCGGCTCCAGCGAACGCGACGCTGATCTTCTTTACGCGACGCATTTTTTTGCGCCGGATGAAATGGTTTGGTTTTTTCACAAAGGCCGTTCTTACGCTTTGTTGTCCCGCTTGGAAATTGATCGCGCGCGGGCGACGGCCAAGATTGACCGCATTTTTGCTTGGGAAGATTTGCAAAAAAAACTGGAACGCCGTTCAGGAAAATCGCCTAAAAAAGAGGAAGTCATTCTGGACGCATTGAGACAACGCGGCATCAACCGCGTGGAAATTCCGGAAATGTTCCCAGTCGCCTTGGCGGATTTTTTAAGAAAACGCGGCGTGAAAATTTCAATCCGCGAGGGAATGTTCTTCCCCAAAAGACAAATCAAAACTCCCGCTGAGATCAAAGCCATCGAACACGCCCTGCACATAGCGGAAGCGGGGTTGGAGCGCGCGTTGGGAATTTTGCGCGCGGCGCGCATTGCCGCCAATGGCCTGCTTCGATGGAACGGCCAAACGCTGACTTCTGAAATCCTGCGCGGCGAGATCGACGCCGCCATCGTCCGCAGGGGAGGCTTGCCCTCACGCACCATCGTCGCCTGCGGCAAGCAAGCCTGCGATCCGCATGAAATGGGCAGCGGGCCGTTGCGCGCTCACTCCGCCATCATGCTCGACATCTTTCCGCGCGATCAAAAAACGGGCTATTTCGGCGATTTGACGCGCACGGTCGTCAAAGGCCGCGCCCCTGCCGCGCTCAAGGCTCTGTATGAAACCGTCAAAGAAGGCCAAGATTTGGCTCTCAAAAAAATGAAGCCCGGCGTGGACGGAAAAGTTTTGCACAAAGAAATCGTCGCGCTGTTCGAACGAAAGGGATTCAAAACGCAACAGCGCAAAGGGCGATGGGTCGGATTTTTCCACGGCACGGGACACAGCCTCGGCCTTGAAATTCACGAGCCGCCGAGATTTTCACAAGCCGTCTTTCAAGCTGGCCATGTGATGACGGTCGAGCCGGGGCTCTATTTTCCCTCAATCGGCGGCGTGCGGCTGGAAGATTTGGTCGTTATAAAAACGGGCGGCATTCGCAATCTCACGCGCGTCGAACGGCGGCTGGAAATATAAATTCTGTTGCCGTGAACTGCTCTTTTCGATGAAATGGAATCTCTTGAAACTGAATTTTGATCTTCACACTCATTCACGCTTTTCTGCGGATTCCGTTGCGGAACCGGAAGAGATGGTCGCCGAAGCCAAGAAAAAAGGGCTGCACGGCTTTGCCATCACCGATCACAACACCTGCGCGTGCGTGGATTATTTTTTGCAACGCGGTTTCATGCGCGAGGACGGCCAGCCGGTGAACGGACTGCTCATCATCCCCGGCCAAGAGATTTCCACATCGGAAGGCCATCTTCTCGCTCTTGGCGCGCGCTTGCCGGACATCAAAGGCATCACGCCTGCGGAAGCCATTGAGCTGATTCACCAAGCGGGCGGGCTGGCTGTTCCGGCGCATCCTTACGATTTTTTTCGATCGGGTATTCGCGGCAAAAAGTTGAAAGATTTGCCCATTGACGCTGTTGAGGTATTTAACGCCGCCACAACATTCAAGCGGCACAACCGCCAAGCGTTTGATTACGCGCAAAAGCGCAAATTGCCCATGACGGCGGGCAGCGACGCCCATCATCCCCGCGCCATCGGCACGGCTTACTCCGTTCTTGAACCGAAGGAATTCAACCTACAAAGCGTCTTGGAAAGCATCAAACACGCTTCCATCACGCAGCAAAAATATCTGACGCCAAGGCAGGCGTTGCGCAAAACGTGGAATAACGTTTTTAGGTTAAAACGCTCCGCGAAAAACGGAGAGGAAGAGGCTTAGTTTTTTGCCGAAGCGACAGTAGAAGCGGCAGCGGCTTCTGTCAAAATATGCACGCGGCGATTGGCGCGGTCGAATTTGACGCGGCCATCTTTTAACGCAAAAAGAGTAAAGTCGCGCCCTATGCCGACGTTTCTTCCCGCCAAGTAACGGCTGCCGCGCTGGCGCACAATGATGCCGCCGGCCAAGATATATTCATCGCCAAATCGTTTCACGCCGAGACGTTTGCTGACGCTGTCGCGCCCGTTGCGGCTACTGCCTTGTCCTTTTTTGTGTGCCATAAACTTTACGCTTTGATTTTGTTAATTTTAACGCGCAGGTAACGTTGGCGGTGGCCGACGGTGCGGTGGTAGCCCTTGCGGCGTTTATATTTGAAAGCGACGACTTTCTTCGCCTTCACCTCGCCGAGGACTTCGCCGCTCACTTCCGCGCCTTTGACAAGAGGCTGGCCGATGGAAACCTTTCCACCGTCCGCCACTAAAAGCGTTTCCGGAAAAACGATTGTCTTGTCGGTGTGATCGAGTAAATCCACCTCAATCACATCGCCTTCTTTAACCTTAAACTGTTTGCCATTGGCACGTATTACCGCGAACATAAAATCCCTTTGAAAAGAGGGAAATCATGCCTCAAAAAAGCTTTGAGACAAGTAAATTATTCTTCTTATTGATGAACAAGCTCTAAAAGCCCGTTGGAAGCGCAGATGTGGAAGTGGTGCGGCTCCGGGTGCGGCGTGAGAATAATGTTCCCGCCCGCTTCTTCTAAAATAACCATGCCGGCGGCGATGTCCCATATTTTGATGCCTTGCTCGATGTAAACGTCAAGCCGCCCCGATGCGATGTAGGCCATGTCCAACGCGGCGGAACCCATCGCCCGTAATTTGCGCGCGCGATGGCCGTAGAATTGGTAAAGCTCCAAACATTTGTTGATGCTGGCCGGGCCTTTGGAAAAGCCCAGCGCCATGATGGCCTCTTCCAAGCGGCTGCGCGAACTGACGCGGATGGGGCGTCCGTTGCAACGCGCGCCGCCGCCTTTGAACGCTGTAAAACATTCGCGCCGCATGGGGTCGAGAATAACGCCTGCGAGAATGGCGTTTTGGTAACGGCAAGCCACGGAGACGCAAAAATGCGGGATGCCGTAAGCAAAATTCACCGTGCCGTCCAACGGATCAAGTATCCATTCATAGCCGCCGGAACTGCTCCCCTCGCCTCCTTCCTCGCCCAAAATGGCGTGGTCGGGAAAACGCTGCAAAATAATTTTCGTTAACAACTGCTGCGTTTCGACATCGAGCTGGATTTTTAAATCGTGATGGTGCGCTTCGTTCACGACGACTTCAGAACCGAAAGCGCGCGACAGTTTTTCACCGGCTTGGCGCGCGGCGTCTTCCGCCACGGCAAGGAGTTGAGCGGGTTCGAGGGCAGCCATATCTTTTAAGCAAACGCCTCTTCGCTGGCTGTCACGGCTTCGTCCGTCTCGTCCGTAGCGGGCTTTTCCTGCTCCGGCTTTTCAAAAAGCGGGTCTTCCCCCTTGCGGGTGAGTTTGACGGAAACAATTTTGGACACGCCCTGTTCTTCCATCGTCACGCCGTAAAGAATATCGGCTGCGGAAATGGTGCGTTTGTTGTGAGTGATAACGACGAATTGAGATTGCGAGACGAATTGCTGCAGCATGCGAACGAAGCGCAGGATGTTGGATTCATCTAACGGCGCGTCCATCTCGTCCAAAACGCAAAACGGGCTTGGCTTGACCATGTAGATGGAGAACAGGAGCGCGACGGCGGTCATGGCTTTTTCTCCACCGGAAAGAAGGGTGATGTTTTGAAGTTGCTTGCCGGGCGGCTTGACTGCGATTTCAATGCCGGACTCAAGCGGGTCTTGTTCGTTGACGAGAAGCAGCGACGCTCTGCCGCCGCCGAAAAGCTCGACGAAGGTTTTGCTAAAATGCGCCTGAATTTTTTCAAACGTCTCCGCAAACATCGTCTTGGCGGTTTCGTTGATTTTGCGAATGGCGCTGACAAGTTGCTCTTTGGACTTGGTTAAATCTTCCTCTTGGGTTTGGAGAAATTTTTGCCGCTGCTCCAGTTCCTCAAACTCTGTGATGGCCTCTAAATTAACCGGCCCCATGCGCTCCAACTTATCCCGCAACTCTGTCACTTCCGCCTCCATCGCGCCCCAATCCTCTGTTGCAGGCGTTTCAGAAACTTCCGGCGCGGCGATTTCTTCCAACTGGACATGATAGGACGTTTGCACGCGCTCAACGAGCGAGCCGAGCCGCATCTTTTGTTCCGCAAGCCCCACTTCCTCGCGTCCGCAACGAGTCTGAATTTCCGTCGCGCGCCGACGTTCGCCGTCCACCGACGTTTCAAGCGTGGCGATTTCCCCGTGCAAATTCTGCCGCTCCGCCGCCAGCGCGGTCAAAGCGTCGTTCGCCTCACGCATGCCCGCTTCCGCTGCTTGTATAGTGTGTTCAGCATCCGCGACGTTCTGGCGGGATTCTTCCGTTCGCTTCTGATAATCCTCAATTTCAGCGCGGCGCAAGCGGAGATTTTCTTCCAATTCCTGCAAACGCTGGCGCATGGGCGTTTCCTGCCGCGCCAGCCCCTCGCGCCGTTGCTCCGCAGCCGCCGCGCGCACGCGCAAATCCATTACGCACTGGCCTTGCGCCTCGGAAGAACGGTTGTTTTCTTCCAAAAGATTCGCCAACGTCTCCGCGCGGGAAGTTTGCTCGCGGCTCAACTGCGCCAAGCGTTCGATTTCCTGTTCCAGACGCTTTTGCTCTTCCGCGCCGGAAGAATCTTTTTCGGCCAAACGCGCTTTTTCTTCTTGGAGACTTTTAAATTTGTTTTGCGCTTCTTCTTCGCGTTTGCGACCGGCCTCTTGCTCATAACGCAAAGAAGCGCAGCGCGCGGCGATTTGCTGGCGCGCTTCCATCGCTTGCGCCAACGATGCCTCGACTTCCTTGACTTGACGTTGCGCGGATTCAAGAGCTTGCGCGGCGGCTTCTGTTTGACGCGAAAGATTGGCCAATTTTTCCGCAAGCTCACGCCGTTCGTTGTCGCGCGCGAGAACGGACTGGCGATTTTCCCCGCCCTTGCCGCGCAATTGCCAACCGGCGGCGTGCCAGATTTCGCCCGTCTTGGCGACGATTTGCGAAAAAGGAACCTCCTCTTTCAAACGCGCGGCGGCGGCGGCGTCTTCCACAATGTAACAACCGGCCAGCAAACGCGCCACCCATGCCGCTACCTTCGGTTGAACAGTAACAAAATGAATCGCCGCTTCAGGGCGATGATGCGCCCCCGATGCGCTTCCTTCCAAGGAAAGAGGCTCGACGAAGACGCCCTGCCCTTCGGATTTTTCAGCGAAGGAATGCAAGAAATCCTCGTTTTCCAAAAGCACTGCCTCGCACGCCATACCGAGGCAAAGCTCCACCGCCCTCTCAAAACCCGGCTTGGCCTGAATATATTCCAACAACGCGCCGTGAACGCCTTGACCGCGGTGCCGCTCCAGCAAAGCTCGCGTGGTTTCGGAATACCCCGCGCGCTCAGCGGCAAGCTGTTCCAAAGCCTCATGCCTCGCGCCAAGAGAGGCTCTTTCATTTCGCAATTTTTCAAACTCTTCGCGCTGCTGATGGGCAAATTGCTGCGCGGCGGCGAGGGCTTTTTTCTTTTCTTCAATGGCCGCTTCGGCTTTTTTGATTTCTTCTTCTTCCTGAACCAAGCGCGACGACAACGCCGCCGCTTCGGCGCGGATTTCTTGAAGCCGCGTCTCCCCGTTTTTTTCATCCTCCCTCAATTTTTCAACGTGCAAAAGATGGCCGCGTTTCTGCGCTTCTAAATCCGCCAACCTCGCGCGATGCGTCTCGGCTTGGCGATTGTTGGCGAGAATCTCGGCGTCCAGCGTCTCCCGTTCGCGCGAGCAAGCGGCAACGGCGTTCTTGCGCTCCTGCCAAACCGTTTGCTGCTGCTGAAGGTCGGCGTTCAGGTTTTGCAATTCCTGATTCAAAGCGGCGAGGTCTGTTCCCAGAGCGTTAAGCTGCTCTTGCTGGACGCGGATTTTTTCCTCCGTCGCGGCCACGTCGAGGCGATTGCGCTCGACCAACCCCTCCAGCTCCTGAATGCGTTGACGGTGAAATTCGATTTTTTGAACGGCGTGATTTTTTTCGTTTTCCAGCCGAGATTTCTGCTGCTCGCCCAACCGCGTTTTCTCTTCCAGATTTTCCGCGTCCATGCGCTTGCGGCGCAAAACGCTTTCCTTTTCCTCTAAAACCCCTCGCAACTGCAACAGCTCTTGTTGCAGTGCCGAAACCTTTCGCTCCCCTTCCTGCACGGAATCTTTCAACGCGCGGAAATGCCGCGCCGCCAGCTTGGTGTCCAGCTCGCGGAGGCGGTCGGCAAATTCTTTGTAACGCCGCGCCTTGGACGCCTGACGCTGGAGAGAACCAATCTGGCGGTTGACCTCCTTGATCACATCCGTCACGCGCAGCAAATTCGCCTCCGTCAGTTCCAACTTGCGAAGAGCCTCTTTTTTCTGGGACTTAAAACGGGTGATGCCG
>JAZDII010000086.1:0-68713 GCA_043805085.1 bacterium | reverse complement strand
AAAAATACGCCACGCCGCGATGCACGCAAATCGTGCCGGACGAAGGCGAGATCAACATCGAAGACCTCATCGCCAATGAAGGCTGCATCATCACGATCACGCACGCGGGTTATATCAAGCGCACGGCGGTGAGCA
Source organism: bacterium (assembly GCA_043805085.1). Lineage (GTDB taxonomy): Bacteria > Verrucomicrobiota > Verrucomicrobiia > Methylacidiphilales > Verrucolacustridaceae > JAZDII01. The sequence goes on along the minus strand of JAZDII010000086.1, from coordinate 68,578 downwards.
GCTATCGCGCGCAACGGCGGGGCGGCAAGGGCGTCATCGGCATGGTGCCTAAGGACGGCGAGGGAAGCGAAGAAGGAACGCCGGATGATTTTGTGGAGCATTTGTTCACGGCGTCCACGCATGATTATCTCCTCTTTTTCACCAATACGGGACGGTTGTACGTGGAGAAGGTTTATGAAATTCCCGAAATGGGACGCGCGGCCAAGGGCAAGTCTCTGGCCAATGTGTTGGAGATGCAGGCGGGAGAAAAAATCGCGGCGTTGATTTGCGTGAAGGAGTTCAGCGATAAGCAACATCTCGTGATGGCCACGGCGTCGGGCATTGTGAAGAAGACGAACTTGGTTGATTATTCCAATTTCCGCAAAGGCGGCATTATCGCCATCAAGATTGAAGAAGGCGACGAGCTTATCGGCACATGCTTGACGGAAGGCGGCAATGAAATTGTGCTGGTGACTTACAAAGGCTTGAGCTTGCGTTTCCATGAAGAACAGTTGCGCGATCAAGGCCGCGCGACGATGGGCGTTTATGGCATTCGGCCTGTGAAGGGCGACCATGTGGTTGGTTTAGCCGTGGTCAATTCCGATTCCATGTTACTGGTGGCGGGCGAAAACGGCATCGGCAAGCGAACGGGTTTTGACGAATACCGCGCGCAATCGCGCGGCGGCAAGGGCATCATCACCATGAAAACGACAGATAAAACTGGCAACGTGATTGGTGTGTTGGCGGTGAAAGAAGCGGACGAAATCATGCTCATCACCGTCAAAGGCCAGATGGTGCGCATTCCTGTGAAGGGCATTCGTGAGATAGGGCGCAACACGCAAGGCGTTAAGCTGATCAATTTGGAAGGGGGAGACAAGCTCCAAGCCATCGCGCCTGTGGTGACGGGGGAAGATGAAGAAGGAACGAGTGGCGAGGAAACAGCTCTGTCGGCCAGCGAGTCAGAAAATAAAAGCGAAAAATAAATCAGGCTGGAAACAGCAAATTTAAAATGCATTTGGAGAAAGAGAGAAAAGTTTTTGTTTATCGGCAGTGAGAATAAAAATCATCAGCAAACTCCATGCTCCTGTGGCGCAGGCGGAGAAGGGAAATTGAAGAGGTAAAGGGAGCGAATAAATGCAAACAGCCAAGGGAATCCAATAAGCCCAAAAAGATAACAAGACAGGCAGAAAACGTTCCAAGAAACTTACAGAATGCAGCGCCTGCCGCGTTTGAAGCACACTAAAGCGGTGTTGATACCATAAAAAAAGAAGCATGGCAGAGGGAGCGTCAATAAAAGGCAGCCAGAGGAATTCGTCCACAAATGTCTTTAAGATGACAGTGCGTAGAGTGACGTCTGAACCAAAGAGAACGCTTTGAAAGCGGTAAAATAAATCCAAGGCAATGCCGAGAAATGCATAGTAAAGAAAGGTAAAGAGGACGTCTTGAAGATGACTCCGTGTCCATTTGCCGCGAAGTTTTCCTGTTAAAAGTTTGGCGATTTCAGGAAGAATTGCCCCAGCAACTGCCATCGTCCCTGCGGCAAAAAACAGACCGCCTTCAGTTTTCCATTGAGCGATGACAGAACAAATTTTTTGAAACGCGCTCCATTGATAATAAAGGACGATGATGACAACGCCGCAGATTTGAAGGGAAAGAAACGGGAGGTAATGGTGTTTGAGAGCCGTCCAAGTGGGAGCGAGGTTTCTTTTCAACCACATGAGCAAGAGGCGGAGGCTTGGGGAGGTTCTTGTTCTGAAAGGGCTTGTTTCAGGGCTTGGAAAGCGAGTGTGGCGCATTTGACGCGCTGGGGAAATTTTTGGACGCCTTGGAAGATTCGTAAATCGCCGAGGGTCGGAGAAGCGGGAGAATTTTTTGGCCCGCCGGTCAGCATATTCTGAAATTCCGCGACAAGGGCCAACGCTTCATCGCGTGTTTTGCCTTTGACCTGAAGCGTCATCAGGGAAGCGGCGGCTTGGCTGATGGCGCAGCCTTGGCCGGTGAAGCGGATGTCTTCCACCACGCCGCGCTCGTTCAAGCGGAGGTGCACTGCGATTTCGTCGCCGCAGGAAGGATTATCGCCGTTCGCATGGACATTGGCGGCGGCCAGTTCGCCGTAGTTGCGGGGACGGCGCGAGTGGTCGAGGATGATGTCTTGGTATAATTCGTCAAGTTCCACGGTTTAAAAATTTCTGGATGCGTTGCAGCGCGGCAACGAGATAGTCAATTTCTTCCGGCGTGTTGTAGAAATAAAAGCTGGCGCGGGCAGTGGAGGCGATGCCGAATTTGCGCATGAGCGGCTGGTTGCAGTGGTGGCCGCCGCGCAGGGCGATGCCTTCTTGATCGGCGAGGTGGACGATGTCGTGCGCGTGGATGTCTTTGAAGTAAAAGCTGACAAGGCCGGCGCGGTTTTGCGCGGGGCCGATGATGTTGAGGCCGTTGATTTCCGAAAGACGTTGATAAGCGTAAGCGGCCAGCTCGCGGTCGTGTCGGGCGATGTTTTCGCGCCCTACTTCGTCGAGATAATCCAACGCGGCGCGGAGGCCGACGGCTCCGGCGATGTTGGGCGTTCCGGCTTCAAATTTGTGCGGAGCGGGTTTGTACGAGCTGGATTCCAGCGTGACGGAGTTAATCATTTCCCCGCCGCCTTGGTAAGGAGGCATTGCTTCCAACAAGGCGCGGCGGCCATAGAGAACGCCGATGCCTGTCGGCCCGCATGTTTTGTGGCTGGAAAAGGCAAGGAAATCGCAACCGATGCGTTGCACGTCGAGCGGCCGGTGGCCTGCGCTTTGGGCGGCGTCAATCAACGTGACCACGCCGTGTTGCCGCGCGAGTTTGCAGATGTCTTCGACGGGATTGACCGTTCCAAGCGTGTTGGAGATATGAGTGAAGGCGAAAATCTTGACGCCGTTTTTTAGTAATTGAGGGAGTGGTTCAAGGTCAAGCAAACCGGTTTGAAGATTAACGGGAAGAAATTTTAAACGCGCGCCGGTTTTGGCGGCAAGCATTTGCCAAGGCACGAGGTTACTGTGATGCTCCATTTCCGTGAGCAAGATTGTGTCGTTGGCGCGCAGGTTGGCTGCGCCCCATGAAGCGGCGACGAGATTGATGCTTTCTGTCGTGCCGCGCGTGAAGACGATTTCTTCCGTTTCCGCCGCGTTAATAAATTGGGCGACGCGTTTGCGCGCGTTTTCAAAGGCTTCCGTGGAGCGATTGCTTAAGGTGTGAATGCCGCGGTGGACGTTGCTGTTGTCTTGCTCGTAGAAGCGAACAAGGGCGTCAATGACAGCGCGCGGTTTTTGCGTTGTGGCGGCGTTGTCGAGATAGGAGAGGGGATGGCCGTTGACTTGTTGATGAAGGATTGGAAAATCGCCGCGTCGTTTTTCTATATTCTTCATTTTATTATCTTCCAAACCGCGCAGCAGAGTTCACGCCGCGTTCGGAGATGCGGCCTTTGCGCGCGCCCGAAGGGCCGGGCATGGGCAGGTTGATGGGTTCGCCTTGGCCGATGGTTTCAAAACCTTTTAAAACAAAGACAGGGACGAGGGCGTCGGCGTTGGGTTCGTAGCCTTTATAGGAAGCGAATTCTCCGTAGAGGCGAAATTGCATGTTGTGAGAGGCTTCCCGGTTGGAATAGAAACGCTGGGGCGCGTTGATTTTGCCGGGTTGTTCTTCAAGCATGATCCATTTGGAGTTGCGCCAGTTTTGGCCGTCTTCCTTGATCCAGCCCCAACCGGCGTATCGTTCCGCGACGACGCGCTGGCCGATCCATGCTTTGCCGGAAGCGTCACCGTATTTGGAAGGCGGCGCGCTGGGTTTGGACGGAGTGTCTGATTTTTCAGAGGTGGCATGAGATTGAGGATAAGGAGTCTCTTCGTCTTCCGTTTCTGCCGGTGCTTCGGTTGATTGATTTGTGGAAGCAGATTGAGAAGCAGGCGGCTCGGTTGGTTTGACCTCGTTCGTCGCCGTTGTTTCAGGTTGAGGTTCTTTTTTAGGAGCCGTTTCAATAACCGGAGCTTCGGCCCAAGACAAAACCGTCGCGCAAAGGAATAGAGTTAAGAAGTAAGAGATTTTTTTCATTGAACCCACTTGCCTCCTTCCGTGGAGAGAAACGGCAGGCCGCCTTGGGAGTAATCGGTTTTGCCGATGGCGCCCGTCATGCGCCGTCCTGTGCGTTTGAACCAAGCCGCCGAGTATTCTTCGCCCGAATGACAGCCCCAGCTCTGGCAAACTGCGTCGGACGCGAAAATGCCGCTGTCGATGTTTTTAAGATTCCAAATATGCAGCATCGCGGGTTCGATGGATGAGCCGTCCAGTCTGTTGCTGTAATCAAACATCCAGTTGCGTTTATTAGAATGGCCGAAGTATTCTAACCGCGCGATGAGGTTGTTGTCGGGGCGGTCGTTGAGGTAATTAAGGAATTCCTTGCGGTCGTTAAAATAAACGAGGTTGGCGCCCAATATTTTGGCGCGTTCGGCGATGGTAGCGAGAAGATCATCGCCTTGTTCCTTGCCGCGCTTTTCATAGCCGGTGCGGTAGACCATCCACGTAATCGTGTCGCCTGAAGGCACGGAAGGTTTGATGCTGCGGATTTTGGCGGCGGCGGCGTCGATGAAGTTGCCCCAATATTTGTCGTGGGGCTTGGCTTTGTGCTTTTCAAAGTAAAAAAGCGCAGGCCCGCCGCTAACGACAATGTGTTCGTTGGCGAAGGCAGAGAGAGCTCCTAGCTGCAGAGCAAGGATGACAATCAAAAAACAACGTTTCATGGAAAGGAAATATCATAAAGCCGCTTTTTATTTTGCAAAGAAAATGTTCACATTGCTGCTGTAAGAAAATGACGCTTTCTGTCATTCTCGAGAGCGAAGCGAGTCGGGAATCCAGAGGCCAATATTTCCCTTTAGCCCTCTGGATTCCCGCTAAAAGCGGGAATGACATGAAGAGGGAGCTGGATTTTTTGCGATAGGCTGCACTTTTATAGGGTAAGTTCAAAAAAGAAGGCCGAGTTCCTGTTGTAAATCCTTTGCGCCGAAATGTTGCGCGTAAAGTTGGATGGCGTAACGGTCGGTCATGCCGGCGATGTAGTCGCAAACGGCGCGTTCTTTGCCTTCTTTTTCGATGCGCGCGGCGGTTTTGTCACCGATGAGGCGCGGGTTGCGGTTAAAGAAGTCAAAGAGAGCTTGGAGCATGGAGCAAGCGCGTTCTTTGACTTTGGCGATTTTCGGATGTTCGTAAAAATGTTGATAAAGGAAGCCGTGCAGTTCCTTGGCCTGCTCGCGCATTTCAGGACTGAAGGCGATGAGGCGGCGGTCAAGTTGCCGCGCGGCTTGGGCGTCGGCGGGTGGATGTTGGGCGAGGTTGTCGGCGGATTGGCGGTAAAGGTCTGCCGCCATGGTGTCAATCAGACATCGGATGAGGTAAAGCCGGTAATGTTTGGCGTCAAGAGAGGGGTATTGTTGACGAATGGAAGCGTCTATTTTTTGGCATAGGGCGACTTGGGGGAGGAGTTTAACGTCGAGCAAATTGTGTTGCAGAATGTCGTCGAGATCGTGGCAGCAGTAAGCGATTTCATCGGCGATGTCGGTGATTTGCGCTTCCAGAGAGGGCTGAAGCTCATCGGTTGGAGAGGAGTGATGGCCTTGGCGGATGCCGTCGCGTGTTTCTTGGGTGAGGTTGAGGCCGTTAAATTCGGGATACTTCATCTCTAACTCTTCTACGATACGGAGGCTTTGCTTGTTGTGTTCAAACCCGCCGTGCATGGCCATGAGTTGGTTGAGCGTATCCTCCCCGTGATGGCCAAAAGGAGGGTGGCCGAGGTCGTGCGCAAGGGCGATGGCCTCCGCCAAGTCCTCGTTCAACGCAAGCGCGCGGGCAATGGCGCGGGAGATGGAGGCGACTTCGATAGTGTGCGTCAAGCGGGTGCGGAAATGGTCACCTGCGCCGTTGATGACGACTTGGGTTTTGTATTCCAGCCTGCGAAAGGCGGTGCTGTGGATGATGCGGTCGCGGTCGCGCTGAAATTCGGCGCGGAGGGGATGTTCTTTTTCCGGATAACGCCGTCCGAGGCTGTCCGCGCTGAAAATGGCGTAAGGCGCAAGAAAACGCCGCTCGTTTTCTTCCCAAGAATGGCGCGGAAGCATGGCTTCATTTTGACGTGGCTGGCAGGATTGTCGAGTTTTCGCGCGGTTTTTCATGGAATTTTCGGCTGGCGGCGGTATGAAAGATGGTTTCGCATGAAATGGTCTCAAGCTCATATTAGCACGTTACGCGAAGCTCCGGCAGAAGCGGAGATCGCCAGTCATCAGCTTTTACTTCGCGCGGGACTTGCGCGGAAGCTGGCGGGTGGGGTGTACACGTTTTTGCCGCTCGGTTTGCGCGCGCTGCGCAAGGTGGAGAAAATTATTCGAGAGGAAATGAACAGAGCGGGCGCGTTGGAGTTGCTCATGCCCGCTTTGCAGCCGCCGGATTTATGGGAAAAGAGCGGGCGATTGACGGCGGCGCGGGATGTTCTTTTCAACGTGCGCGATCACCAGAACCGAAGCTGGATTCTCGGCCCGACGCATGAAGAGGTCATCACTTCTCTCGTCGCGGGCGAGATTCAAAGCCACAAGCAACTGCCGAAAAATTTTTATCAGATTCAAGTGAAGTTCCGCGATGAAATCAGGCCGCGCTTCGGTCTTATGCGCGCGCGGGAGTTCATCATGAAGGACGCTTACAGCTTCGACGTTTCCGACGCGGCGGCGGAAGAGAGTTATCGGAAGATGTATGAAGCTTACAGCCACATTTTCAGCCGCGTGGGGTTGAGGTATAAAATCGTGGAAGCGGACACAGGCGTCATGGGCGGTAGCTTTTCGCACGAGTTTTCCGTGCCCGCCGAGATTGGCGAGGGCGAGATTGCTTTTACCGAGGACGGTTCCTACGCCGCGACGTTGGAGAAGGCGGCGTCCCGCGCTTCCGAGCGAGTGAATCCGAAAACGTCTGCGTTGATGGAGAAGTTCGCCACGCCCAACGCGAAGACGATTGAAGATTTGACCAAGCCGCTTTATTCCGTTCCGGCGCAAGACCAGATCAAGACGCTGGTTTATTTGGTGGATTCAAAAATCATTTTGATTCTCTTGCGCGGCGATCATCAGTTGAACGAGGCTAAGCTGGCGGCGTTTTTGAAGACGAACGAGTATCGTCCGGCAACGGACGAGGAAATTTTTCAATGCTTAGGCGCGCATGTCGGCAGCTTGGGCGCATGCGGCGTGAAGCAAGCGCGCATTTTGGCTGATCCCATTTTGAAGGGACAAGCAGGCATGACGACGGGCGCGAACGAGGACGGTTTTCATGTGCGCAACGTTTCGGTGGAGCGAGACATGATTGTGACGGATTGGGTGGATTTGCGAACCGTTCAAGCGGGCGAAGCTGCGGTGAACAATGGCCAGCCGTTGCGCGTGGAACGGGCGATTGAAGTGGGGCACGTGTTTAAGCTCGGCACGAAATATTCCGAGGCTCTCGGCGCGCGTTTTCTGGATGAGAGCGGCCAGTCCCAGCCTGCGGTGATGGGCTGTTACGGCATCGGCGTGACGCGGACGTTGCAAGCGGTGATGGAGCAAAATCACGACAAGGACGGCATCATCTGGCCGGTTTCTGTCGCGCCTTATGCGATTGTTTTGCTGGAGCTAGACCCGCAAGCAGCCGAGGTTCATGCGGCGTGCGAGAAAATTTACGCCGAATGCGCTGAACGCGGCTGGGATGTTTTATGGGACGACCGCGATGAACGCCCCGGCGTTAAATTCAAGGACGCCGATTTGATCGGATTTCCCATCCGCGTCACCGTCGGCGCGAAGTCGCTGGCCAAAGGCGGCGTGGAAATCAAACGCCGCAACGCGAAAGACTTTGAGCTTGCGCCGTTAGGTCAAATCGCCGCGCGGTTGGAGAAGATGTTGGCTGAATAGGCGCAGCCAACGCCAGCTTTTTAGGAGCGGCTGCCGCCTTGCTGCGGGAGTTTACAGCCTCCGTCCTCCAATAAAGTTGACCAGCACCATGACAAGAGCAATCACCAATAAGATATGGACGAACCCTCCCATGGTATAATTACTAACCAGTCCCAGAAGCCACAAGATAATCAATATGACAGCTATGGTGCGCAACATACTGCTCCTTTCGATTCGACTAACGTATGCACGTTACACCCGCGCCACGATAAGGGCAATCTTAATAAGTTCTGTCGCCTTTTTCAAAACCTGCCTTAAACTCGGCGCGTGCTGGCCACGCTTCATTCCGCTTCGGTCATGGGCATCAGAGCTTTTCCTGTGGAAGTGGAGGTTTATGTAGGGCGCGGATTTTCCGACAAAGGCGCGGTGGTGGTGGGGCTGCCGGACGCTGCGGTGAAGGAATCGCGCGACCGCGTGAAGGCGGCGTTGGAAAACAGCGGATTCAAAAATCCCGATGGCCGCGTGACGATTAACCTAGCCCCCGCCAACGTGCGCAAGGAAGGGCCGCTTTTTGATTTGCCCATTGCGCTGGGGTTGCTGGCCGCGTCCGGCCAGATCAAGCAGGATCATGCGCGGGATTACATTGTCGTGGGCGAGCTGGCGTTGAAAGGCTCGGTGCGGCCCGTGCGCGGCACACTGCCGATGGCTCTCGTGGCGCGTCAAATGGGCAAGAAAGGCATCATCGTTCCCGCCGAGAACGCGCAGGAAGCGTCGGTCGTGCAAAATCTGAACATCTATGCGGTGGATCATTTGCGCGGGGTGACGGATTTTTTGGAGGGCAGAACCGAGTTACAGCCGTATCAGCAAAAGAACGGCGCGGATCACAGTTTTGCGTCGGACGCGGCGGAATTGGATTTTTCAGATGTGAAAGGGCAGGAGAGCGTCAAGCGCGCCATTGAGATTGCCGTCGCGGGCGGACACAACTTGCTCATGATCGGCCCGCCCGGCTCGGGCAAAAGCATGTTGGCCAAGCGCATTCCGTCCATCATGCCGCCGATGACGCTGGAGGAATCGCTGGAGACGACGAAGATTCACAGCGTCGTCGGTTTGCTGCCGCCCGGAATGGCTTTGGTCAAGGAACGGCCTTTTCGCGCGCCGCATCACACGATTTCCGATATCGGTCTCATCGGCGGCTCGGCGCAACTGACGCCGGGCGAAGTGAGCCTTGCGCATCACGGCGTGTTGTTTTTGGATGAGCTGCCGGAGTTCAAGCGATCCGCGCTGGAGACGCTTCGCCAGCCGTTAGAGGACGGGCACGTCACCATCTCGCGCGCGTCCGGAACGCTCACTTTTCCCGCGCGTTTCATGTTCGTCTCCGCCATGAATCCGACGCCCACCGGCGGCGCGCAAGACGCGAGGCGCGGCAAAGTCAGTGCGGCGGCGGTGCAGCGTTACTTGAACAGAATTTCAGGACCCTTGCTCGACCGCATTGACATTCATCTGGAAGTCACCGCCCTGCGGCATGAAGAGTTGGTTCATCCCGCCGACGCGGAACCGTCTTCTGCTATTCGACAGCGCATCATTGCCGCGCGGCAAATTCAACTGGAGCGATTCAAAGAAAGAAACCGCATCTGGTGCAACGCGCAAATGGCGGCGAAGGACATCAAGGCATACGCGGCGCTTGATGACGAGAGCAAGGAATTGCTGAAGCACGCTATGTCCGATTTGAACCTAAGCGCGCGCGCCTATGACCGCATTCTCAAAGTCTCCCGCACCATTGCCGATCTGGCGAACGCAGCAAACATCACCGTCGAACACGTCAGCGAGGCCGTCCAATACCGCACGCTGGATCGTCAGTTGTGGGCGTAGCGCATTTGTCATTGCGAGGAACGAAGTGACGAAGCAATCTCGGGCGCAGGGGAGGTATGAAAAATTACCACGTTTACATGATGTGCAATACATGCCGCACGGTCATTTATACTGGCATGACAAACGATTTAAGGCGAAGAGTGTGGGAGCATAAGAGCAAAAAAAACGAAGGATTCACCAAAAGTTATTGCGTGGATCGGCTTGTTTATGTGGAAACATTTCATGATGTGTGGATGGCAATTGCGAGAGAAAAACAAATCAAAGGAGGTTCTCGAAAGAAGAAAGAAACTCTTATCAAAAGTATGAACCGAAAATGGCAAGATTTGAGTGAATTGTTTTGAATATTTTACCTCCCTTGCGCCCGAGATTGCTTCGTCGCGCCGACAAAGTCGGGTCTTCTCGCAATGACAATGCACTACGTGTTGCATTTGTTACCCCGACTTATCGGGGTCTTCCATTTTCCCCCGAAGGGGTCGGAGTAGAAAATGGGCAACAGCTCAAAGGTATTGGAGCTTAGCCTATCACCACATTCACTAATTTCTGCGGCACGGCGATGATTTTGCGGATGGTTTTGCCGCCGGTCCATTTTTCCAAAGAAGCGTGATTGCGGATGAGGGGTTCGTAGTCTTTGGCTTCGAGGTTGGAGGCGACGTTGAGACGGTCGCGCAATTTTCCATTCACTTGGATAGCAATTTCTACTTGGTCTTCGACGAGTAACGCGGGGTCGTAAGTCGGCCATGGTTCGTAGCAGAGGCTTTTTTCGTGGCCGAGTTGCGACCAGAGTTCCTCGGCGATATGCGGCGCGAAGGGCGATAGCAATAAGCAAAGCGTATTCAAAACACTGCGCGGTTTTTGTTCCGCTTTGGTGAGTTCGTTGACCAACGTCATCAGTTCTGCGATGGCCGTGTTGAAGCGCATACCTTCGAGGTCTTCGGTCACTTCTTTGATGGCGTGATGCAGGGCTTTTTGAATCGCGGCGGAAGGAGCGACGTCTTGCGCTTGCGGATTGAGCGAGCATTCGCCTTGTTCGTTTTCTTGCATCACCAAACGCCACGTCCTGCCGAGGAAACGATAGACGCCTTCAACGCCTTTCATGTTCCACGGTTTGGATTGTTCCAGCGGCCCCATGAACATTTCAAAAAGGCGCAGGGCGTCCGCGCCGTACTCTTGGAGCATGTCGTCGGGGTTGACGACATTGCCGATGGATTTAGACATCTTGCGGCTGTCTTCGCCGAGGATGATGCCTTGATTGACGAGCTTGTGGAACGGCTCTGGCGTTGAGACCGCGCCGATGTCGTAAAGAACCTTGTGCCAGAAACGGGCGTAGAGCAGGTGCAGGACGGCGTGTTCCGCGCCGCCGACGTAAAGGTCAATGCCGTTGGGCGACATCCAGTAACGCTCCACTTTTTCGCCGATGAGTTTTTTGTCGTTCTCAACGTCGCAATAGCGCAGATAATACCAACAAGAGCCCGCCCATTGCGGCATCGTGTTAATCTCGCGCTTCAAGCCGCCCGGCAGGTTGACCCAGTCCGTTGCTTTGGCGAGCGGCGCGTCGCCTGTCGGGCTGGGTTTGTAATCGGACATTTCGGGGAGAAGAAGTGGCAGCTCTGTTTCAGCAAGCGGCGCGTGTTCTTTGCCTTTCCAGACAATCGGAAACGGCTCGCCCCAGTAGCGTTGGCGCGAGAAAAGCCAGTCGCGCAATTTATATTGCACCGCGCGTTTGCCGTATTTTTGGGCTTCGAGCCAGTCCGTGATCTTGTGCTTGGCTTCAGGCGTCGGCAGGCCGTTGAGAAAACCGGAATTGATGGAAACGCCGTCGCCTGTGAAACATTCTTCCGTCGCGTCGGCGGGGCGGGCGACGACTTCGATGATCGGCAGGCTGAACTTCAGAGCGAACTCATGGTCGCGCGTGTCGTGCGCGGGCACGGCCATGATGCAACCCGTGCCGTAGCCCATCAGCACGTAATCGGCAATCCAGACGGGGATTTTTTGTTGATTGACGGGATTGATGGCATACGCGCCCGTGAAGACGCCGGTTTTGTCTTTGGCGAGATCCGTGCGTTCGAGATCGGATTTTACCGCGACGGTTTTGCGATAAGCTTCCACCTCGGCGCGCTGGTCGGGCGTGGTGATTTGAGAAACAAGTGGATGCTCGGGCGAAAGCACCATATACGTCGCGCCGAAAAGCGTGTCAGGGCGCGTCGTGAAAACCGTGATGGCTTGCTCATGGCCGACAAGCGGAAAAACCGCTTCCGCGCCTTCGCTGCGGCCAATCCAGTTGCGCTGCATTTCCTTGAGCGATTCCGGCCAGTTCAGCAACTCCAAATCCTTCAACAACCGCTCGGCGTAGGCCGTGATGCGCAGCATCCATTGGCGCAACGAGCGGCGTTCGACGGGATGATTGCCGCGCTCGGAGCGTGGGCCTTCGGGCGTGGCCAGCACTTCTTCGTTGGCCAACACCGTGCCGAGCGCGGGACAATACCACACCGGCGCTTCGGCCACGTAAGCGAGTCCTTTTTTATAGAGCTGGAGAAAAATCCATTGCGTCCATCGGTAATAACGCGGGTCGGTTGTGTCCACTTCGCGTTGCCAATCGTAAGAAAACCCCATCGCCTGAATTTGGCGTTTGAACGTGGCGATGTTGCGGCGCGTCGTCTCGCGCGGATGCGTACCCGTGGCGATAGCGTGCTGCTCGGCGGGCAGGCCGAAGGCGTCCCAGCCCATCGGGTGAAGCACGTTGAAGCCGCGCATGCGCTTGTAGCGGGCGACGATGTCCGTGGCGGTGTATCCTTCCAAATGGCCAACGTGCAGACCCGCGCCGGAAGGATAAGGGAACATGTCGAGCACGTAATACTTCGGCTTTTCCGAACCAGCCTCGCCCGGATTGGCGGCGCGAAAGCAGTTGTGCTCGGCCCAGTGGGCTTGCCACTTGGGTTCAAATTGCGAGAAAGGATATTGTTTGCGAGTTTGCATCGTAAAAGAAATCACGGTAGCACAGGGCATGGACGATGCCAAGGGACAAGCAGCGGGGCGACGGCTTTTAGTGGCGACGCGCAATCGCGGCAAGGCGCGGGAATTGGCGGCGATGCTGGGCGAGGGTTGGCGCGTGGAGACGTTGGCCGACTTCCCGCAGATTCCGGAAGTCGCGGAAGACGGCGCGACGTTTGAAGGAAACGCTCGAAAGAAAGCATTAGAGGTTTCGGCTTTTTATGAAGGCTGGGTATTGGCGGACGATTCGGGATTGGAAGTGGATTTTCTGGGAGGAAAGCCGGGCGTTTTTTCCGCGCGTTACGCGGGCGAGCCTGCGGACGATGCGCGAAACACAGAAAAATTATTGAGCGAATTGAAAAACGTTTCTCGGGAAAAGCGCGGCGCGCAATATCGCTGCGTTTTGGTTTTGGCGGAAAGAGGAAAAGTTTTGGCAAGGGCGGAAGGTGTTTGCCGCGGGGCGATTGCCAACGCTCCCGAAGGGAGCGGCGGATTTGGCTATGATCCTGTTTTTGTGCCGGAAGGTTATCACCAAACCTTTGGCGAACTGGCGGCGGAGATTAAGGGACAAATTAGTCATCGCAGCCAAGCAATGAGGGAATTGTTTCAAATTCACAAAATAAGTTGACCTATAATCAGAGCAATCTTCTGGATTCCCGACTCGCTGCGCTCTCGGGAATGACAGGGAGCAGTGTTTTTTACAAAATAATCCGTCAACTCTTCCGGCTATAATAGTCGTTGGAAGAATAGTAATAGTAGTAGCCGAAGCCGCTGCGGGCGGGGAGGTAGTTGAGAACCACGCCACCGATTTTCGCTCCGGCTTGTTTGATGGATTGAAGAGCACGCTGGATGGCCTTGCGCGGGGTTTTGCCGAAACGAACGACGAGACAGGTCGTCTGAACATGGCGCGCGATGAGCAGTGTGTCGCTGACGGAATTCACCGGCGCGGTGTCAATAACGATGCGATCGTAGGAAGCGAGCGCGTCTTTGATTAAGTTCGCAAAAGTTGACGCGGCAAGTAGCTCGGACGGATTAGGCGCGCGTGAACCGGCGGTAAGGACGTGGAGGTTTTCCACTTTGGTGGCTTGCGCCAGTTCGGGCAATTTAGCGCGGCCAACGAGGTAATCCGCCACGCCGGTGGAATGATGTTGCAAATCAAAATATTTGTAAATCGTTGGACGGCGAAGGTCAGCGTCAATCAAAAGAGTTTTCAAGCCCTGCATAGCTAAGCTGCTGGCGTAATTGGAACAGATAAAGCTTTTGCCTTCAGCTGGAATCGCGCTGGTGAAAAGAAAAGTGCGACGGTCATCTTCCGTTCCTAATAAGGAAAGAGAAGCGCGCAGCGTGCGGATAGACTCCGCCATGATAGATTCCGGTTCGTGGGCAAGAATGAGGGAAGATGTGGAGTCGAGGGGCTTGGGATTTCGCGGAATAGAGCCGACGACGGGATGGTTAAGAAATTGTTCGGCTTGATCAACCGTTCGGATGGAAGTATCCAGCGAGTTGATAAAGAAAGTGAGGAGAACGCCTAATCCAAGACCGCCAACGATAGCGGCGGCAAGGGTGAGCATTTTTTTAGGTCTAACGGGATAAGCGGGAAGTGGAGGGCTTTCCACCACGCGCACGATGTCTTCGCCTAATCCCTTGCTCACGCTGGTTTCTTTGAGGCGGTCGAGGACGCTTTGATACATCGTGCGGTCAGATTGCGCTTCACGGGCGAAATTATTGTAATCCATCATTTGACGGCTCAATTGGAGAGAGATTTCTTCTTGTTGCTTGAGAGCTGTTTTTAGGTTTTCTTCCGTGGTGGTAGTGGCTTGGTATTTTGTTTTCAGCCGTTCCAAAGCGGCTTGGGCGCTGTTCAAGAGAGCTTGCTTCATTTCAGCAATTTTGCTTTTGGCTTGAATGTATTTAGGATGTTTGGGTTTGTAGCGTTGCTGGAGATTGGCAAAGTCAGCTTCCTCATGTTCCAGTTGTTTTTGCAGTTCTGTGACCACGTTGTCGCTTGCGATGCTGGGAATGGCGAGCAGTTCTTCGGTTTTGCTTTGGGCGACTAATTGAAAGGCTTGCTCCATGTCGGCGGCCATTTGCAAGCGTTCTGCGCTGGCGGTAGTGGCTTTGGAATTTAGTTCTTTGAGTTTGTCCACGACGATATTTTGACGGTCTTCGACAGAAACAGAGCCGGATTTTTCACGGTAGTTTTGCAAAGCCAGTTCGGATTCCTGCACCTTCGCTTTCAGTCGTTCCGCTTCGGCTTGGAGAAATTCATAAGCTGTGCTGGAAACGCCGGAACGTTGCTCCAGTATCCACCTCTCAAATTCTTTGGTCATGCTTTGAGCTAATTGTTGAGCCAGCTCCGGGTCGTGATGCTCGACAACGACGTCAATCAATCTTGTGCCTCGCCGCAATTTTGATTTCACCATTTCGGCGAGCCGATTGGCATAGTCTTTTTCTTCCAAAGGTTTTGCTTCTTTAGAAGAGGACATGAGACCGATGGCTCGGAAAGGGATTTTCCACCATGCGGGCGATTTTGACGGGGGAAGGAACTTGGGGTTGGAGGGGAGATTGTTGGCGAGAACAACGCGGAGGAAAAGGTCTTTGGAATTAAAATTGTTTTCGATGGTTCTTAAGAGTTCCGCGTCTCTTAAATCTTCTTTTTGAATGTCCTCGATTTTCAGCACATGCTTTTGAGCTTGTTCCACCTGAACAACGGCTTTGGAGGCGTAAATAGGCATAGCGCTTTGCAGGTAAGATAACGCCAGAAAAACTGCCACAAGCAGGCAGAGGCCGATGACCCATGACCAGCGCGTAAGCGCGTGAATGATTTCGCGGTGATCAACGTTGACCAAATCGTCGGTATGTGTGGGATAAGTGGGGATGCGCAAAGTATACTCCAGTTTAAGACGTTAAAAGATGCTTTCGCCAACGGTGATCGTGTCGTTGGACAAGATTTCAAATGATTTGTCGGCTTTTTTAGCCATTTCTTTGGCGTTGAGTCTAAAAATTTTGTCGCCTGTTTCTGTCACGCGCTTGACCGTGATGCGGCCCGGATCGGCGATGCGCGTGTAACCGCCCGCCATGGCGATGGCTTGAAGCAAGTCCACTGTTTCTTCGTTAGGGATTTCATAATAGCCGGGTTTTTGCACTTGGCCGAGGACGGAGAAACGGCGTTTGGAGTATTCCTCAATGGAAATCGTTACGTGCGGATTGACGAGGTAGTCTTTTTCCAAGAGGTCTTGGATGTAAGAGGTGGCTTCCGCAACGGTTTTGCCGCCAAGAGTGATGACGCCAATGAGGGGATAATTGATGGTGCCATCCTTGGAAATGCGCATTTTGCGTTCGAGGTCATCTTCTTGAAAGACGGTGATGTGAAGAAGGTCGTTTGAGCAAATGACGTAATTGCTGTTGCTCTTTGGCGCGTTTTCAACAGTGAGTCTCGTTGAAGGGGCTTCAGCCGCTTGAGCTGCGGCGCAGGCCAATGAACAAAGGATGACGAGGAAGAACATTTTCATGGAATTTTATGGAAAAACCATGAAATCATGTGAAGGGAATAAGATAAAGTCAAACAGAGAAAAACCTCTTTTATTCCAGCCGAAAGAAAGCGGTTAATAATGGATCAAAGAACGCAGGAGTTGTTTGCGTTTTTTGATTTCGGCGGGGGTGAGTTTGATGAGGCGGTTCAGGCTGAAGTCTTGGACGGTGAAGGAGGCGAGGATGGTGCCTTCGATGACGCCTTTTTTCAGGTTTTCAAAATCAGTTTTGCCTGATGAGGCGAGGTGGCCGACGAGGCCGCCCGCAAAGGCGTCGCCCGCGCCGGTGGGATCAATGACGCGATCAAGCGGCACGGCGGGAGCGGTGAAGAATTGATCTTTGGGGCCGAAGAGGAGGCAGCCGTGCTCGCCTTTTTTAATGGCGACGAAAGGCGGGCCTTGTTTTCTTAACCATGCGGCGGCGCGGATGAGGTTGTCTTCGCCGGAAAGTTGGCGCGCTTCGCTGTCGTTTAAAATAAGAAGATTCACGCGCGCGAGGAGTTTGAGAAGCTGGGCGCGGGTGGTGTTGATCCATAAATCCATCGTGTCGGCGACGACGAATTTAGGACGATGGAGTTGGTCGAGGACTTGGAGTTGCAGTTCCGGCGAGATGTTGGCCAGAAGAACGTGAGAAGCGCGGCGGTATTTTTCCGGCAGGCGCGGCGAGAAGGTTTCGAAAACATTGAGATGAACGGAAAGAGTGCGGCGGTTGTTCATGTTTTTTTCATACACGCCGGACCAGCGAAAGGTTTTTCCTTTGGCCGCCTCTAACCCCTCCATATCAATTTTGCGCTTTTTAAACAACCGGCGATGTTCTTCAGGGAAATCCGTCCCAACGACGCTGACGAGAAACACGTCGCTGAAGAAACTGGCCGCCACGCTGGCGTAAGAAGCGGAACCGCCGAGGAGGTTTTTCTTTTTGTGAGAAGGTGTGGCGATGTCATCCATCGCCATGGAGCCTGTGATAAGCACTGACATAAAATTTCAAGAATTGGTTTTCTTTTCCAACACGTTTTTGCGTTCCATACTCCAATCTTTCTCAAGTAAGATCGGACAAGGGCATTCTGCAAAATCTTTTTCTGTCATTCTAGCAGGGTGTAAAAATCCTTTACCTTTATTAAGACGGATTACGTAGAATGGTGTTTTAAGTTTTTTTATTAAGGTTTGAGTTTTTTCCAATCCATCTTCTCCAGTTGCTAGAACAAAAACATCCGCAAGATTTCTTGCTGTTTGAATCCAGTGATTGTTGATGTTAGCTACTTCGCTTTTAGGGGTGTGTTTGGCAGCGTTTGCGGGGACTGGATCGATAAAAGGATTCAAATTGACAATACCAAAACCTCTCCATCCCCACTGAATTGCAAGGTTGGAACAATTCATCGTAGTCGGGTCTAACCACAAAGCGTCTGCTTTGGACGGATTAGCAAGTAAAAAAACTCCAAAAGGAGCTTTTAAGCCCCACTCACGACAAAGCCAAAATCTATATTTTCCACATGGCGAGAAAACTGCTTCGGATTTTTGAATGCTGGTAATAGAATGCATAGTTGTGTTCCTAACAAAGTCCCTTCTACCTAATGACGCAGTAAATGGCAAACAGCTTGCGCATATTTTGTCGGCGATGGCGCAGTGAGCAGCCCTGAGACGATGACCACGCGCTGAGCGCCAGCTTGAAGCACGGCGGGTATGTTTTCCAATTTAATGCCGCCGATGCAGAATTGTGGGATGGCAACGCGGCGCGCGGTTTCTTGGATAAGAGAAAGACCGATGGGTGGCGCGGTTGGTTTGGTGGGAGTGGCAAAGAGTGGCCCAAAGCCGATGTAATCCGCGCCTTCTTTTTCGGCGGCGAGGGCTTGTTCCACCGAATGCGTGGATTTGCCGACGAGCGCGTGTTCGCCTGCTTGCTGCCGCGCTTCGGCGACGGAGAGGTCGTCTTGCCCGATGTGACAGCCGTCCGCGCCGAGTTCGGGAACAAGATGAGGATAATCGTTAAGGATGAGCAAAATGTTTTGCACTAAAGGAAGGAGCGGTTGCGTCCATTGGATAATTTCTTTTTCAGAGGCGGACTTGGCGCGGATTTGGAGAACCTGAACGCCGCCGGAGATGAGTTGCTCGGTCAGCGCAGGCCATTTGTCAGGCGCAGCATAGCTTGTGTCTAAAATGCCGTAGAGTCGGGCGGCTTGGAGAAGGGCTCTGCGCGGTTTCATTGTTAAATCAATCCGCCGATTTTCATGCAGCAGCGTTCCAAAGCGAAGCCTTGTTCCATGTTGCGGCTAAGGGAAAGGCGGAGTTCTTCCAGACTTTCGCAGGCTAATTCGGCTTCGGCGCGGGACAAAGCGCCTTTTTGCGCGCGTTGCCATGTTTCCGCGAGGAGGTGGGCAAGAGAGCGGTCGCGGATGAGGAGAAAGCGGCTTTCGATTTGCGCTATCGCCGCTTTTTCGTCGTCTTCCGCTTCATCGTCGGGAAGTTCCTTTTCCAGATTGGCGCGTTGTTGTTGCCAGTAGGTCGCCAGCAGATGAGCGCGGCGGTAGGCGGTGTCGGCGGCGTTGCCTTTGGTTTCCATCCATGCGGCGGCCAAGGTTTGCAATTCGGGATCAGGCGCGGCGCGGCCGTCTTTTAAAGGCAGGAAGAGGCAGCGCGAGCGGATGGTGGGGAGCAGTTGTTCGGGGTTGTCCGTGAGAAGAAAAAGAATCGTGCGGTCAGGCGGTTCTTCGAGGGTTTTGAGAAAAGCGTTCGCCGGTTCAGCGGAGCCGAGGCACATGCGGTCGGCGGCGATGATGCCGGCCACTTTAAGCGGAGCGCGGTAGGGTTTGAGTTGGAGGACATGCTCTAGCTCGCGGATTTGAGCCACCGTGATGCGGCGCGATTTGGATTCGGGACGAAGGAGGTGAAGATCGGGATGTTGAGGATTGTTCTCTTCCAAAAGAGCAGCCGCGAGGCGATGGAAGAGGGTTTCCATTGAATCAAGATCAGACCCGCTGATAAGGAAAGCGTGGCCGAGCCGTCCGGCGCGGGTGGCTTTGATGATGTGCTCTTCAATCCAAGAGGCGGGGAAAGGCATGGCGCAGTTCCTTTTGAATGAGGTCGGCGATTTCTTGGCGCGAGCCGCGCGCGGGAATCAAGCGTACGCGCTGCGGTTCTTGCTTGGCAAGTTTTTGGTAGCCCTCGCGGACTTTTTGAAAAAATAATTCCGGCTCGCTTTCCATGCGGTCTGGCGCAAGTCCGGCAGGGCGCGGGCGGCGGAGCAGGCGTCGGCGCGCTTCTTCCGCTTCCAGTTCCAGCACGAGCGTTAAATCCGGCAGACAGGAAGCAACGGCGAAGTGATTGATGGCGGCGACAGTTTTGGCGTCAAGGCCGCGCGCGATGCCTTGATAGACGGTCGTCGAATCCAAAAAACGGTCGCACAAAACCCACTCGCCTTTTTCAAGGGAGGGTTGAATGACGCGCCGAACCAGTTCCGCTCTGCTGGCGGCGAAGAGCAGCAGTTCCGCCTCTGCGCACATGCCGTGGCCAGCGGGATCATGTTTGAGCAAGCGGCG
The DNA here is from genome assembly GCA_043805085.1 of bacterium. Taxonomy (GTDB): domain Bacteria; phylum Verrucomicrobiota; class Verrucomicrobiia; order Methylacidiphilales; family Verrucolacustridaceae; genus JAZDII01. The sequence goes on along the minus strand of JAZDII010000086.1, from coordinate 48,766 downwards.
GACGGTTTCGCCGAGGGGCGTGCCGCCCGGCTCGCGCAAGCAGACGACGGGCTTGTTTTTTTCTTTCAGCCAAGTAGCGAGAAGCTCGATTTGCGTCGTTTTGCCGCAACCTTCCGAGCCTTCCAATGTAATGAATTTGCCTTTCATTCCGGCAAGGAAATACTGGCCACAGCAAGGGCGGCGATGCCTTCGCCTCGGCCAATGAAGCCGATTTTTTCATTTGTGGTGGCTTTAAGATTAATGAGGTCGGCGGGGATGGAAAGGGCTTCCGCCAGCGCCTTTTTCATGGCGGGAATGTGGGGGACAAGTCGGGGCGCTTCGGCGATGAGTGTGGCGTCAAGGTTCACGATTTTTCCGTTTTTTTTCCGAATCATCTCCGCCGCTTTTTGGAGAAAAATTGTGCTGCGAACGTTTTTCCACTGCGCGTCGGTGTTAGGAAAATGAACGCCGATGTCGCCCTCGCCCAATGCGCCGAGGAGGGCGTCAGCCATCGCATGAATCAGAACGTCGGCGTCTGAATGGCCGTCTAGTCCCAAGGAATAAGGTATTTCAATGCCGCCGAGGAAAAGCTTGCGGCCTTCGACGAGTCGGTGGACGTCATAACCAATGCCGGTGCGTTGCATACGTTGATTCATCATAAATGAAACGAGAGGTTATCCAATGAAAAAACAAAAAATGCGTGCTGTGGAGCGTGTTCCGTAAGATTGCGCAAAATTCGTTTGATTCGCCGAAGAGAAGCGGAAAGATAGGCGGGATTGTGAGCAATCCTTATGTTTTGATTACGGGCGCGAGCAGCGGCATCGGCGCGGGTTTTGCCCGCGCGCTGGCCCAGCGCGGTGTTTCTTTGATTTTGGTTTCCCGCCGCGAAGAGAGGCTCAATGCCCTACGGAATGAATTTAAAGATGTGGATATTGTGCCGATGCCGTTTGATTTGTATCAGATTGGCGCGGCGGAGTTGCTGTTCGCCAAGTGCCGTGAAAAGGGATTGGAAGTGAAAGGGCTGATCAATAATGCGGGGTTGGGTTGGCAAGCGGCTTTGCATGAGCTTTCACAGGAGCAGGTGGATCGGATGTTGACGGTGAACTTGATTGTTCTGACCCATCTTTGCCGTTTGTTTTTGCCGCCGATGATTGAGCGAAGGTCGGGTTTTATTCTGAACATTGCTTCAACGGCGGGCTTTCAGCCGGTGCCTTATTTTTCCGTTTATGCGGCGACGAAGAGCTACGTCATCAACTTGTCCGAAGCATTATATGACGAAGTGAAAGACAGGGGCGTGCTGGTTTCCTGTCTTTGTCCCGGGCCGGTGGACACGGAATTTCAGGAGAAGGCGAATCTCGATCCGCGTTTCTTTGCGCATGCACAGTCGGTGGAAGAGGTGGTGAAAGCCGGATTGAAGGCGTTGGAGAAAGAGCGGCCGCTGGCGTGGACCTCGACTTTTCAGAGAATGTTTTGTTTAGGGTCGGAATTGTTCCCGCGCGTCGCGCGTCGCGGAATAACGAGCTGGCTGATGAAATCAGCGGGGATCAAGAGTGGGGCGTAGGGCTCTCTTTAGGCCGCGGGCGGGGTGGAAATAATTTTTGCGGAGTCGGGTTTGAGGGAGTCCAGCACGCGCAGGTATTGAGCGCGCTCGTATTTTTCCGGATTGGCCACGTTTTGGAGGCTCATGTTGCCGCGCATTTCTTCAACGGACGGATGGCCGTGTTCATTCATCCATTGCTCCATTTCAGTGAGGATAACAGGGATGCGCTTGACGCCGTTGCGGAGCAGTTCGGAGGCCATCATCGTCACATGAGCTCCGGCCATGATGGCTTTAATCGCGTCTTGGCTGGTGTGGACGCCGCTTGTGACGGCGATGTCGATGTTGACTTGGCCGTAAAGGATGGCTGTCCAGCGCAGGGGAAGGAGCAGGTCGTCTGAATCGCTATAATTGACTTTGTGCACGACTTCCAGCGTTTCGGTGTGGATATCGGCTTGATAGAAGCGGTTGAAAATGACGATGCCTTGAGCGCCGATTTGGGCGATTTCTTTGGCTAGATGAGGGATGGAACTGATGAAAGGACTGATTTTAACGGAAAGAGGGATGGAAATGGTTTTGCGGATTTCCGAGACGATTTCCAAGTATTCCGCCGTGATTTCGGCTCCGGTGATGGAGGGGTCGGAAGGAAGGCGGTAGAGATTCAGTTCTAAAGCATCCGCTCCGGCTTCTTGGATTTTTTTGGCGTAATCCACCCATGCGCCAAGGGATGTTCCGTTGATGGAGGCGATGATGGGGATGTTGACTTTTTGTTTAGCGTCGTTGATGAGTTGGAGGTAATGCCCTGTGCCGACGTTGTAATTTTTCATGTCGGGCAGGTAGGTCAACGATTCCGCGAAAGCTTCCGTGCCGCGCTGAAGGGTTTCGTTGAGGAGATGGCTGTCGTAGCAGATTTGCTCTTCAAATAGAGAGTAAAGAACCACCGCGCTGGCGTGGGCGTCTTCCATGCGGAGGATGCCGTCCACATTGTGCGAGAGCGGCGAAGCGGAAGGAATGATGGGGTTTTTGAGTTTGAGCCCAAGATAAGTCGTGCGAAGGTTGGCCATAGTTTTTAGGCGGACGCAGCCGCAGGGGTTGAAGTGGAGGAAACGGGAGAAGGAGATGCCATGCGTTCCAGCGAAGCCCATTTTTTACGAACGTCTTCTTGGGCGGCTTGGAGCAATTCTTTGGCGATTTCGGGATGGCTTTGTTGAAGAATGCGGAAGCGGCCTTCTTGGGAAAAGAAGTCTTTGAGTTCGATAGAAGGCAGTTCGGAATCAAGGGTGAAGGGGTTTTTACCTTCCTTCACCAAGGCTGGGTTAAAGCGGTAGAGCGGCCATGCGCCGGATTGTGTGGCGAGTTTTTGATGGTTCATGCCTTGGCGCATGTCATAGCCGTGGCCGACGCAGTGGGAATAAGCAATGATGAGCGAAGGGCCATCGTAGGCTTCCGCTTCTTGGAGGACGCGGAGTGTGTGGGCTTCGTCCGCGCCCATGGCGATTTGGGCGACGTAGACGTGGCCGTAGCTCATGGCCATGATGCCGAGTTCTTTTCTCGGCGTGCGTTTGCCTGCGGCGGCGAATTTAGCAACAGCGGCCATAGGCGTGGCTTTGGAAGATTGCCCGCCGGTGTTGGAGTAGATTTGCGTGTCGAGCACCAGCACGTTGACGTTCAGTCCTTGCGCGAGCACATGGTCAAGGCCGCCGTAGCCGATGTCATACGCCCAACCGTCGCCGCCGATAATCCAAACAGATTTTTTAGCGAGCGTATCCGCTAGAGTAAGGAGTTCCTTGGCGCGCGGATCGTTGATGGAAGAAAGCTTGATTTTGAGTTTAGCGATTCTTTCGCGCTGGATTTCGAGGAAAGTATCCGTCGTTTTTTCTTGCAGCTCCTTGAGAATGTCCTGGCAAAGTTCATCGCTAACATTATTGGGCGTGAGCGTGAGTTGTTGAAGCAGTTCTTTGGCGCGTCTTTGTTGTTGGTCGAGGGCGAGCCTCATGCCGAAGCCGAATTCGGCGTTGTCTTCAAAGAGCGAGTTGCTCCATGCCGGGCCGCGTCCGGCTGTATTGGTGGCCCAAGGCGTTGAGGGAAGATTGCCGCCGTAGATGGAGGAGCAGCCGGTGGCGTTGGCGACGAGGGCGCGATCGCCGAAGAGTTGGGTGACGAGTTTGATGTAGGGCGTTTCGCCGCAACCGGCGCAGGCTCCGGAAAATTCAAAGAGAGGTTCGTGCGTTTGAACGTTGCGGACAAGGTGGAGCGAGAGCGACTGCGTTTCGGGATGATTTTTCATGCCGAGAAAGTGGCTCCAATGTTTGCGGGCATCGGCGCGCAGAGGCTCTAGCGGGCGCATGTTGATGGCTTTGAGTCCGGCTTGTTTGCGGTTTTTGGCCGGGCACACTTCCACGCAGAGAGCGCAGCCGGTGCAGTCTTCCGCCGAAACTTGGATGGTGAAAAGAGTGTCGGGAATTTCTTTCCATTTGGCTTTTGTTGTCAGGAATCCTTCCGGGGCGTTGGCGATTTCTGAAGGAGAAACGATTTTGGAACGGATGACGGCGTGAGGGCAGACGAAGACGCACTTGCCGCATTGGATGCAGACTTCGGGGTCCCAAACGGGGACTTCTTGGGCGAGGCCGCGCTTTTCCCATTTGCTGGTGGCGCAGGGGAATGTGCCGTCGGCGGGTAGTTTGGAAACGGGCAGCGTGTCGCCTTTTTCGGCGAGGATGGTCGCGGTGACATTACGCACGAAAGCGGGCGCGTTGGGAGAAACGATAGGAGGCAATTCCACGCCTCCGGCTTTGGCGGGCACGGTGACTTCCGCCAAGTGCGAGAGGGCGGCGTCCACGGCGTTGATATTTTGCTGCACCACGGCTTCGCCGCGTTTGCCGTAGGTTTTTTTGATGGCGGTTTTGATGGCGGTGATGGCGTCTTCGGTGGGGATTACTTTAGAGATGGAGAAGAAGCAGGTTTGCAAAATCGTGTTCATGCGCCCGCCGAGGCCGGCTTCTTTGGCGACGCTGTAAGCGTCCACGACAAAGAGGCGCAGTTTGCGTTGGATGATGGTTTCTTGGACGACACGCGGGATGTAGGACCAGACTTGGTCGGCGGGATAGGGCGAGTTGATGAGAACCGTTGCGCCTTGCGCGACGTTATCCAAAACGGGATAACAGAAGAGGAAGCTGAATTGGTGGACGGCAATGAAGTTGGCTGATTGAATGAGATAGGTGGAGCGGATGGGGCGCGGGCCAAAGCGGAGATGGGAAATCGTGCGCGCTCCGGCTTTTTTAGAATCATAAACGAAATAGCCTTGCGCGTAAAAATCCGTCGTGTCGCCGATGATTTTGATGGAATTTTTATTCGCGCCCACCGTGCCGTCGGAGCCAAGTCCCCAGAAAACGGCGCGGAAGCAATCGTCCGGTTCGATTTGGGCAAAGGAATTTGTCTCAAGGCTTGTGCCGGAGACGTCATCCGTGATGCCGACGGTGAAATGGTTTTTGGGATTTGGTTTTTTAAGTTCGGCAAAAATAGCTTGGGCCATTGCAGGAGTGAATTCCTTAGAACCTAGGCCGTAGCGGCCTCCGATGGCTCGAATGGAGCGTCCCGTTTCGGCAAAGGCGGTGACGACGTCTTGATAAAGAGGCTCGCCCGCGCTGCCGGGTTCTTTGGTTCGGTCAAGCACGGCGACGGATTGGACAGTTTTGGGCAGCGCGGCGATCAGGTGAGCGGCGGAAAACGGCCTGAAAAGGCGCACTTTAATAAGACCCACTTTTTCACCTTTCGCTTGCAGCCACTCGATAGTTTCGTGAATGGTTTCGCATGCTGAACCCATGGCGATGATGACGCGCTCGGCGTCCGGCGCGCCGACGTAATCAAAGAGGTGGTAAGAACGTCCCGTCGCGCCGCCGAGTTTACTCATCGCGCGTTGAATAATCTCCGGCACGGCTTTGTAATAAGGCGCCACCGCCTCGCGGGTTTGGAAGAAGACGTCCGGGTTTTGGGCGGTGCCGCGAATGAACGGACGATCGGGCGAGAGCGCGCGGGCGCGGTGTTGGAGGACAAGATCATCGTCAATCATGGAGCGGATGACCACGTCGTCCGGGATTTGGATTTTCATCACTTCGTGCGAGGTGCGGAAACCGTCCATGATGTGCATGAACGGCAGACGCGCTTCCAATGTGGCGGCATGGGAGACAAGCGCCATGTCCGCCGCTTCTTGGACGGAGTTAGAAAAAAGCATGACCCAGCCGGTGGCGCGGGCGGCCATCACATCGCTTTGATCGCCAAAGATGGAAAGCGCGCTAGTGGCGATAGAGCGCGCGGTGACGTGAAAAACCGCGCTGGTGAGTTCACCTGCGATTTTATACATGTTCGGCAGCATCAAAAGAAGACCTTGAGACGCCGTGAATGTTGTGGCTAGAGAGCCGGCTTGGAGCGCGCCGTGAACGGAGCCTGCCGCGCCGCCTTCGGACTGCATTTCCTGAACGGCGGGAATGCTGCCCCAGAGATTGGTTTTTCCAGCTGCCGCCCAAGCGTCTGCCGATTCGCCCATGGGCGAGGAGGGGGTGATAGGGTAGATGACAATGACTTCACTGGCTTTGTAGGCGACAGTTGCCGCCGCTTCACAGCCGTCCACGGTAACGTAATTATTTCTCACAACACATCACTATTGCTGTTTCTATCATAGTGAAAAGCTAAAAAATGGGGGTGGCTTTTCCGTGTTTGCTTTTGAGAGGGAAGGAAATACTTTTGAGGTATGAAAGCAAGAGTTGGGATGGTTTGGGCGGGGGTGGTTCTTTATTACCTTTTGATTTTATGCCTTTCTTCCGTTCCCGGCGAAGCGTTGGCTTCTCTTCCTCAATTCGCCTACATGGACAAGCTTGTTCATATTTCGCTTTATGCGATTTTTGGTTTTCTTTTAGGCGGGACGCGGACGCGAGCGGTTGTGCTTTTGTTGTTGGGCGCCGCGTTAAGCGGATTCGACGAGTTTTATCAGCATTGGATTCCGGGACGGTTTCCCGACGTGTATGACTGGATGATGGATGTGGCGGGCGTTTCTTTGGGGTTATGGTTGGCGAGGCGTTTTTTTTGTTGTGAAAAGTAGCCTTCGACAACGCCACGCTGAACTTTGCCGCGAGATTGAGCGGCATAATAAGGCTTACTATGTTGAGGCCGCGCCGCTGATTTCCGATTACGAATACGATCAGCTTTATAAGGAGCTTGTTGAGCTGGAGGCGGCGCATCCTGAACTTGTCACGCCGGATTCTCCCACGCAGCGCGTCGGAGCGTCGGCGTTGAGCGAGTTCAAGCCTTACCGCCATCAACCGCCGATGCAGAGTTTGGATAATGTTTATTCCGTCGCGGAGCTGGGGGAGTTTTTTAGGAGGGTGGAGAAGTTGCTGCCTCACGAGAAGGTGGAGTATGTCGTCGAGCCGAAGATTGACGGTGTTGCGGTGAGTTTGCGTTATGAAGATGGGTTGCTGGCGGCGGGCGGCACGCGGGGCGACGGAGTGGAAGGGGATGATGTGACGTTGAATTTGCGCACGTTGAAGCCGTTGTCTCTTCAATTAAGAGAGGCTCCGAAAAAATTGGAGATTCGAGGAGAGGTGTTTTTTGGGTGGAAAGAATTTGAGAAACTGAATCAGCAAAGAACGGAGGAGGGCGAGCCTCTGTTTGCCAATCCGCGCAATGCGGCGGCGGGGACGCTGAAAACGTTGGATTCGCGCGAGGTGAAAAAAAAGGCCGTTGCGGATTGTTTTGTATGCTGTGGATGATGTTTTAGGCCGATCGTTTTCTTCCCAAGAACAAATCTTGAAGCAGTTGCGCGGTTGGGGATTGCCTGTGTCGGAGTGGCATAAGCTGTGCCATTCGGCGCAGGAGGCTCAAGAGGCGTTGGATGAGTTGGATCGTTTGCGCAAGTCTTGGGATTATCCGACGGATGGGGCGGTTCTGAAGGTGAATGCTCTGGCGCAACGCGCGGTTTTAGGCAGCACGGCTAAGTCTCCGCGCTGGGCGATTGCTTATAAATTTGCTCCCGAACGGGCGGAGACAAGGTTGTTGGCGGTGTCATTTCAAGTGGGGCGGACGGGGGTGATTACGCCGGTGGCGGAGTTGGAGCCTGTTTTGTTGAGCGGGACGACGGTGAGTCGCGCGACGTTGCATAATTTTGAGGAGATTGCCCGCAAGGACATTCGCGTGGGCGATGTGGTGGCGATTGAAAAGGCCGGTGAAATTATTCCAGAAGTGATTTCTGTCAATTTGCGGCAACGCGGGCGCGACGCGAAAAAAATCGAGCCGCCGAAGCATTGTCCTTCTTGCGGCGGAGAGTTGAAGCAGGAGGGCGCGTTTTTGCGGTGCGCGAGTCCGAATTGCGAGGAAAAGGCCAAGCGCCGTTTGCATCATTTTGCTCAACGCGGAGCGATGGATATTGAAGGCGTGGGCGGGGTTCTTATCGAGCAGCTTGTGCGCGCGGGTTTGGTGAAGTCCATTGACCAGATTTACGAATTGGAATTGGAGCCGGTCGCTTCGTTGGAGCGGATGGGGCAAAAATCGGCGGAGAATCTTTTAAAGGGGATTGACGCCAGCCGTCGCCGATCGTTGTGGCGGCTGATTTTTGGGTTGGGGATTTTGCATGTGGGGGCGGGCGTGGCGAGAAAGCTGGAAGACAAATTTCCTTCCTTGGATGCGGTCATGGCGGCGGATGTCGGGGCTTTTCTCCGTGTGCCTGACGTGGGCGAAGTCGTAGCTCAAAGCATTTACTCTTTCTTCCGCGAACCGGAAAACATGCGGCTTGTGGAAGCGTTAAGAAAACATGGGCTGAATTTTGAGAGCGCGACGTTTGGCAAAAAATCTTCCGCCGCATTGTTGGCTTTGGAGGGGAAGAAATTTGTTCTTACCGGCGCGCTTTCCAAGCCGCGCGAGGAGTTCGCCGAACGCATTCGCGCGTTGGGGGGAAAGGTCGTCGGTTCGGTCAGCGCGAAGACGGATTATCTTCTCGCCGGTGAGGACGCCGGTTCCAAGCTGGAGAAAGCGCGGCAGTTGGGGGTGACGGTGTTGGATGAAGCCGCCTTTGAAAAGCTTGCTGAAACGTCGTTAAAGGATTAAGTTTTGCCGCATGATTTCTCAACGTTGGTTAGGTGTGGCGTTGGCGGGATGCGCAGTTTGGGCCGTTCCGGTTTTCGCTCAATATAACGATCCTGCGATGGCCGAGGACGCGGCGATCGAGCGGACGCGGTTGCTTCGCGCGGCGGACCAGATTGACACGGTGACGCGCCAGATATCGGAAATGCAGCAGGACATGCAGGCTTCGAGGCGGGAGATGGATTTGTTAAGAGAAGACGTCACGTCGCTGCGCTCGGAGAATGGTCGTTTGAAAAAGGATTTAACCGCAAGCGAAGATAAAAGAGTTCAAGAACGCGACGCCATTTTGATGGAGGTGGCTAAGATTGTCGCTCAAAAAAAGAAAGGAACTTCCAGTAAGAGCGCGCAGGAAAATGAGGCGGCGCCTGTGGAAGAATCAAAATCCAAACCGGAAACAAAAGAGGAACCTCAAGCCGAGGATGTTGAAAAAAAATCTGACCTGCCCGATGATCCTCCCAAGTCGGAGCCTGCGGTTGACATTAAGCCGGACGCCAAGGAAAAGCCTCAAGCCCAAGTTAAAAAGGAAGAGGAAAAAGAGGAAGGGTATGAGCATGTGGTGGAGAAGGGGCAGACGTTATGGATCATTGCGCAAGCTTATCAGAAAAAAGGCGTGCATGTGACGGTGGAGGATATTTGCAAGGCAAATGATATGAAACCGGGAGATAAGCTGCGCGTGGGGCAAAGGCTTTTTATTCCTAACAAAAAGTAAATTATGAGACATACGATTTCCGTTTTAGTGGCGAATAAATTCGGCGTGCTGACACGCATCGCCGGTTTGTTCAGCGGGCGCGGGTTCAATATTGACACGCTCAACGTCGGCCCGACTCATGACACGAAAATTTCCCGCATGACGATTGTCGTGGTGGGGGATGATCAGGTGCTCGATCAAGTCATCAAGCAACTGAACCGGCTCGTGGACGTGAAGGAAGTGCAGGACTTCAAGGGCGACGAATCTGTGGACAGGGAATTGGTGTTGGTGAAGGTGAAAGTGAAGGCGCAATCCCGCGCCGAAGTGATGCAAATTTGCGATATTTTCCGCACGAAAATCGTGGACGTTCAGCCCCATAGCTTGACCATCGAGGTCACGGGCAACGAAGGGAAAGTGACGAAGTTCATCGAGCTGATGACCCCCTTCGGCATTCTTGATTTAAGCCGAACGGGGAAGATTGCTTTGGCGCGAAGTTAAAAAAAGACTTCAAGCACGCTGCGCTTTGGCGTAGAATAATGGTTTGCTCGTCGAACGAGCTGTTTAACATTCAAAAAAGGAAAGAAAAATGCCCGCTAAAATTTATACGGACAAAGACGCAGATTTGAAATTTTTGAAAAATAAAACCGTGGCCGTTATCGGCTTCGGCGCGCAAGGCCATGCCCATGCGCTGAACCTTAAGGATAGCGGGGTCAAGGTCATCATCGGTCTTTATAACGGCAGCAAGTCTATTCCCGTGGCGAAGCAAAAGGGTTTTAAGGTTGTTTCCAATGCCGAAGCGGTGAAGCAGGCCGATGTGGTTTTTGTTTCCACGCCGGACATGGTGATTCCCAGCGTGTATGAAAAGGACATCAAACCGAATTTGAAACACGGCAAGACGCTGCTTTTTGCGCATGGGTTGGCGATTCATTACAAGCTTATCGCGCCGCCGAAAGATGTGGACGTGATCATGGTCGCACCGAAGGGGCCGGGGCATATCGTGCGCCGTCAATATCTCGAAGGCAAAGGCGTGCCGGCGTTAATCGCAATTTATCAGGACAAATCGAAGAAAGCGAAACAGATGGCGTTGGCGTGGGCGAAGGGCATCGGCGCGACGCGCGCGGGCGTGATTCAGACGACGTTCAAGGAAGAGACGGAAACGGATTTGTTCGGCGAGCAAGCGGTGCTTTGCGGCGGGGTGACGTCGCTGATTTTGTCGGGCTATGAAACGCTGGTGAAGGCCGGGTATCAGCCGGAGATGGCTTATTTTGAGGTGTTGCATGAGATGAAATTGATTGTGGACCTCATCAATGAAGCGGGCATCAGCGGCATGCGTTTTTCCATTTCGGACACGGCCAAATACGGCGACGTGACGCGCGGGCCTCAAATCGTTGACGCGCGCGTGAAGAAGAATATGGAGAAGTGCCTTGGGGACATTCGCTCTGGCTCGTTTGTGCGCGAGTGGGTGAAGGAATACAAAGCAGGTTGCAAAAAATACAAGGCTTTGCTGGCCAAGGGCGCAAATCATCCCATTGAAAAGACGGGGCAGCGTTTGCGCGCGATGATGCCGTGGGTTGGGAAGAAAAATATTAAAGGGGTGCAGGCGGCTTATTAAGGTTCGAGTGAACTGGATTCCCGCTTTCGCGGGGATGACACGAGAGAAGGTTTATGTCAGAAGTCATCAAATTTTTTGACACCACGTTGAGAGACGGAGAGCAATGCCCGGGCGCGAGCATGAATCCCCGTCAAAAGCTGGAGGTGGCGCGGCAGTTGCAACGGCTCAATATAGACATCATTGAGGCGGGGTTTCCCGTCATCAGCGAGGGGGATTTTGCGTCGGTGCATCAGATTGCTTCGCAGATTAAGGGGCCGGTTATCGCCGGTTTGGCGCGGTGCGTGTCGAAGGATATTGACGCGGCGGCGGCGGCGTTGAAGCCCGCTGGTTCGCGCGCGCGGATTCATGTGTTTTTGGCGACGTCCAAAATTCACCGCGAGTTCAAGTTCAACAAAGCGCAGGACGAAATTTTGCGCTTGGCTGTGGAAGGCGTGAAGCGGGCGCGGGGGCTGGTGAAGGACGTGGAGTTTTCGCCGGAAGACGCATCGCGCACAGAGCCGGAGTTTTTGGCGAAGGTGACGGAGGCGGTCATCCGCGCGGGCGCGAGGACGGTCAACATTCCCGATACGGTGGGTTATTCCACGCCGGAGGAATACGGCGCGTTGATTGCGTATCTGCGCTCGAATGTGAAGAACATTGACGATGCGGTTATCAGCGTGCACTGCCATAATGATCTTGGATTGGCTGTGGCAAATTCACTGGCGGCAATCCAAAACGGCGCGCGGCAGGTCGAAGGGACGATCAACGGCATCGGCGAACGCGCGGGCAATGCGGCGCTGGAGGAAATCGTCATGGCGTTGACGACGCGCAGGGATCATTTCAAAAATTTTCGCACGAATTTGAATTTGAAGGAAATCGTGAAAACATCGCGCTTGGTGTCGCGCATGTCCGGCATGATTGTGCAGCGCAATAAAGCGGTCGTCGGCGAGAATGCGTTTGCGCATAGCGCGGGGATTCATCAAGACGGTATTATCAAGAAGCGCGAGACGTATGAAATCATGGACCCGCGCAAGATTGGTTGGGGCGAGACGGAGTTGCCGCTCACCAAACACAGCGGGCGCAATGCCATCGCGCGGCGGTTGCAGCAACTCGGCTTCAAATTGAACGAAGCGGAGATTGGCCGGATTTTCGCCAAGTTCAAAGAAATCGGCGACAAGAAGAAGTTTGTCTATGACGATGATTTGACGGCGTTGGTTAATGAGCAAATCGCCGAAGTGAAAGAGACGTTTTCCTTGGCGTATCTGAACGTCAATTCCGGCACGGGCACGGTGCCGACGGCCACGGTGCGCATCAAAAAAGGCGCGCAAGTATTGTCCGACGCTGGCATGGGCGACGGCGCGGTGGACGCGGCGATGAAGACCATTGACCGCATCGTCGGCCAGAGCGGCAATTTGATGGAATACAACGTTCGCGCCGTGACACAGGGCAAGGACGCCATCGGCGAGGTGGCGTTGAAAGTGCAGTTTGAAAAAGGCGGCGAGCTCATCGCAGGAAAAGCGTCGTCAACGGACGTTATCGAAGCCAGCGCACGGGCTTATCTCAACGCCGTGAATCGCTGGCTGCAGGTTGGCGGGAAGAAAAAAGAAAGCCGTTGCACGCCGTGAGGCGAGGCAAGATTTATTTTTGAGCTGATTCAAATTCGCTTTTGAGGATGCCGTAGAGGACCTGGTCTTCAAATACCCCCCATTTTTGGACGCTTTGACGGAGAACACCTTCTTTTTTCATGCCGATTTTTTGCATCACGCGGCCGGATGCCGGATTGCGAACAAAATGTGTGGCGTAGATGCGGTTCAAGCCTAGTTCCTGAAAGCCGTAACATAAAAGGGCGAGGGCGGCTTCGGTGCAAAATCCGTTTTTCCAATAAGGCTTGCCAATCCAATAGCCTATTTCAGCGCATTGGTGAATGTGTTCGTCGTTGCGGAGGTTAATCGCGCCGATAAGGCTGCTTTTATGGGTGATGGCAAAGGTTATTCTTTCACCTTTTTCGTAGTCTATCGTGCGCGTTTTAATCCATTTTTCCGCCATGCCGTCCTCGTAAGGATGAGGAATGGTTAGCGTTGTTGAGGCGACGTCTTTGTCTCCGGCCAGTTTTTGAACCATCGGCGCGTCTTCCAATTGAAATGGTCTAAGGATAAGACGTGAGGTGTGAAGTGTTGGTTGAGGGTTCATGAAAAGAGGGAGGATAAAGTTTTAACGGGTTTCTTTCAAGAGAGCGCGGAAGAACCGAAGCCAATCCCGACAGCGTTGGGACAGGTGCTGAAAATTTTTAGGCGGGTTGCGGCGAAATTCCCAAGGCGGGGTGGGGTTGGGGTCGGCCCAAAGGCCGCGCTTGGCTTGGCGGGCTTGTTCTTCGAGCGGGACGAATTTTGTGGTATAATGCCGGTAGGCCCATGCGAGGCCGTTTTCCACGAGCGCGGCGTTGAGGCTTTTGTTGTCCACGAAAACTTCTGCGACGAAACGGTTGTATTGGTCTTTTTCTTTGCTTTCGACTCGCGCGGTTTTTCCAAAGGCAAAAGACGAGGTGAATTGCTTAGCGCGTTGGCCGAAGGGTTGGGATTTTTCAGGGCAGTCAATGCCGTAGAGACGAATTTTGACGGCTCTTCGGCCTTTCATGACTTCCATGGTGTCGCCGTCGCTCACACCGACGACTCTGCCGGTGAAGGTTGTTGCCGCGTTGGCATTGCTTGAGAATGGAAGGGTGAGAAAAAGAAGCGCAGAAAAGAAGCGAACAAGTTTCATATTAGGACTGAAACGTTTTTAACAAAGAAAAGCGTTTTTGTTGATACCAGATTGGCGAATAATTCCGTTCAGTGTACCTTTATCAAGTTCTCGATGATTGGGCACGGGAACAGTGACACTGTCTTCATACTCCAATTCGCGTCGCATGATGATGTGACTTCCTTTTTGCCTTACTTTCACAAAGCCGTGTTTTTCTAAAATGGCGCAGGTTTCTTTGCCTGATAGAACCTTAAGCTTAGGCATGCGCTAATTCCAAACGTTTGATTTGCACTTTGCGTTCTAAACGGCGGTTGATTTCTTTTTCAGAAGCGCATTCCAAAAAAAGTTCCACCGCTTCTTGAATGTTGCGTTCGGCTTCCTTGAATGTTTTCCCTTGGCTAACGATGTCTAACTCAGGACAAGTGGCGACGAAAAATCGCGGCGTGTGCTCAATGATGACGGTTAGTTTGGGCAGTTTCATGTTTGATGAGTAACACAAAAGAAGAATGAAAACAAGCTAAGGAGATGGTGTTGCGGAGTTATGTTTAGCAATGGCTCGGACAAAAGCGTTGGCGAGGACGGCGGTGTTTTTTTCTGTAGAAAAGTTTTCTTCGACCCATTGGCGGGCGTTGCGAGCGAGGCGGGCGCGGAGGTCGCGCTGTTGGGCGAGCTGTTCCACGGCTGTTGCCAACGCTTCAGGCGAGGTCACGTCTACGATGAGGCCGGTGATGTTGTGTTGGACGGCTTCCGCAGCTCCTTCGCCGGTTGAGGAGATGACGGGAACGCCATGCGCCATGGCTTCGGGGATGACGTTGGGTAGGCCATCGCGGTCGCCAAAGGCGTCCACGATGCCGGTGTGCCAAAAGAGATCGGCGTCATGGTAAGCCTTCCAAACGGCTTCCGGCAAGAGCGCGCCGGCGAGTTCGATTTGTGTCGTTAAGCCGAGGGAATTGATTTTGTTTTGCAGTTCTTGGCGCAGCAGGCCGTCGCCGATGATTTTGAGATGAAAGGGAAGACCGCGTTTTTTAAGAACGCGGCAGGCTTCGATTTGGTGCGTGTGGCCTTTTTTAGAAATGAGTCTGCCAACGGAGAGGATGCGGATCGTTTGAGGTAGCTCGGCGCGTTCGATGAACGGCGGCAGGTCGGGCAAACCACGAGGGACGGCCACCATGTCGCATCGGTTTTTATTTTGCTGGATGAGCGAGAGCAAAAGGCGCGAGTTGGTTTGCGTGGTGGTGTGGACAAAAGCGGCGGCGTTGAGTTTTTCCTTGAGCAAGCCGTCGCCGCCGTGGCGGTAGAGATCGTAAGCATGCGCGCCGAAGGAGAACGGTTTTTTTAGAAAATAAGAGCAAACGGCTGCGGCAGTGGCGGGCATGGTGGCCCATGCGCCGTGAACCATGTGAACATCCAGTTCCCGCAGCTTGTGTAGATGGGCAAGCGCGGCCAAGCATCCCCAAAGATTGGCCAAGAAATTTTCCGAAAAGACGCGGCAACCGAAAATGTTTTCTGAAAATTTTTCAGAAAGAAAACTGCGGCTTTTGTTGATGTGATAAACTTTGACGAAATGAAGGAAACTTAAGGCCAACTTCGGTTCCCGCCAAAGAGCGGAGGCGGTTTCGCTCAATAAATGCGCCCAGTTTTTTGAGTCCAAAGGATGTATGGCGGGTCTTTCTCCCGCTTTGCTTGGGACCGGCAGGCCGAATTGTTGGCAGGGGAAAACGTGCACGTCCAGTCCTTGACGGCAAAGGCCTTCGACTTCGCGCTGGATGAACGTTTGCGTCAGCGTGGGATAGCGCACGGTGAAATAAGCGAGGCGCGGTTTCATGCGGACGGCAGACGATTTTGCAGGTAATGGACAACTTGGCTCGTGCCGTCGAAGTTTTTTCCTTCGATGTGAAATGAGTCGAGTTTGGCTTCGAATTGTTCAAACAAAGCCGCGTTGGGTTTTGTGGAAAGGGAAAAATCGCCGTAGCCGAGTTCGCGGACGTGCCATGCGTTGAGGAATTGCTCGAAAAGATTGGCGATGGGAAAACACAGGACGGGTTTGCCGAAGAAAAGGGCTTCGGAGATGAGGTTGTGCCCGCCGTTGACGACGGCATAGGCGCAACCGGCAAGGTCTTCGAGGATGGAGTTGAGGTTGTAAGGTTTGAAAGTGATGTTTCTTTGCGTTTCCAGCTCGTTTCTGAAGCCGTAGACAATCACTTTGCGTTTCAGGCTGCGCAGCGCGTCTATGAGGAATTTGAACGTGGGGCTGGTTTGATAAACGAGGACATGTTCGCCGTGGCCGGGCTGAATGGCGGTGACTTCTGGTCGCAGCACAGGCGGGAAAAGAAAGGCGGGCGCGTTTTTTTTCAACGGCGGATGAAAAAACGAGACGATGCAGTTTTCGCGCGTGTGGTTGAAGAGGAGGAGATCGTTGGCCATCGCAAGAGACCACGAAAGGCGTTGGGATGAAGGCACGGGGTAGCGGCAGTTGATGAGGACATGGGAATGGTCAACGGAAACGCAGCGCAGGCCGGTTCGGCGGCAAGCGAACGGGAGGAAAAACTCGCGGTCGCAAACGGCCAAGTCCGGCTGCCATGATTCGATGTGCCGCGCGATGCGTTTGCAGACGCGCGGGATGTCCCAAAGCCGCCCGAAGATTTGTTCGATGACGGCGGGCACATTCACGCTTTGCTTGCGGTGCACCGTGCGCAGAACGGGGACTTCAAGAACGGGGAATTCTTTTTTCAACGTTTCCATCACGCGCCCGCCGCCGATGAAGTAGAATTCATGCCCTTTCCACTGGTTCACAATCGCGCGGGCTCGCATAATGTGGCCATACGTGTTGCCCATGACGCCGTAGAGAATCTTTGCCATAGCGGGGAGTGTTATTTATGCTCCTTGTTTGAAGTCTTGTCTATGGAGGAATGGGCGGGCTTGTTTGCGATGAAAATTCTTGTTCTTACTTCCAGCACCGGCGGCGGGCATGATATGCGCGCGCGGGCGTTGCGCGAGTGGGCGGCGCGCGCGGCGGACGCGGAAGCAGTCGTGCATCAAGCATTGGAGGACGCGCACGGGTTGTATCGGTTCGGCGTGGGGTTTTATAATTTTATCCAGAAAAATTGTCCCGCATTGCACCATGTCTATTTTAACTTTCTTGAAGTTGCCGGTATGTGCCGGAGCTCGCGGCGTATGTTAGGGAAAAAGAAGTTTCAGCGCGTGTTAAAAGAAACAAGGCCGGATGTCATCGTCAGCGTGCACGGGACGCTGAACCACGGTTTTTTTGAGTTGGCGCGTGCGGTGTTAAAAGATGTGAAGTGCGTCACCTATTGCGGCGAGTTGTTCGGCGGCTACGGTTTTAGTAAACACTGGGTCAATCCGCAGGCGGATTTATTCATCGGCGCGGTGGACGAGACGTGTCAGGCGGCGGCGGATTGGGGAATGCCGTTGGAGCGGATTTGGAGCGGGGGTTTTTTGTTGAGGCCGGCTTTTTGGGCTGGCTCATGGCGCGAGCAAGAGAGGGATCAGTTTGTTGAAAAAGAACTTGGTTTTGATCCTCGGCAGTTTCTTCTCGTTTTGGGAACGGGCGCGATGGGGGCGAATTGTCATCTTCGGTTTCTTAACGCTCTTTGGAAAGCCGGTGTGAGGTCGCAGGTTTTGGCTCTTTGCGGGAGGTCGAAGCGAACGCTTGCAGAAGTGAAGGGCTGGGCTAGGCTACATTCGGGATTTCCCGTCAAAGCTATGGCTTATACTGATGACATGCCGCGCATTTTGGGCGCGGCTTCGGCGATTGTCGCGCGACCGGGCACGGGCACGACGAGCGAGGCGATTCTTTCCGGCTGTCCTCTTATTTTTAACGGGTTGGGGGGCGTGATGCCGCAAGAAGGAATCACGGTGAAGTTTTGTCGCAAATATGGTTTAGGGCAAATGGCGCGGCGCGCACGGGATTTGCCGGTTATCGTTGCAGAGTGGATGCGGCATCCGGAGCGGTTGGAGGAGATTCGCCGTCGCATGGCGGAGATCCGGCCAAAGAATCATCCTTTGAACATTTTTGAAAAATTGGCGGAGTTGACCTGAATTTCTCACGAATTTGTGAGAAATTCATTCGGCGGGAGCCGAACCGCTCCTTCTGAAGAGAAGGAAAAATAGAGTCAAAATTATGGTAGAGAATAAAAACAGTATATGAGATGTAGCTACTCGAAGGAAGGAGCGGGGTTAACCCAGCTCTTTCCTAAAGAAAAAGCTGTCCTTCAGGGTGCATATCTCACAAAAGATTGTGAGATATGCAGGTTAAAAGCGGCGTGAAAAATCGGTTGCATGCAAAAATTCGGGCGCACTTATATTTGCGCGCGATTCTTACGGGGATGGAAGATTTGGCTTCCTATTCGCAAGAGGCGCGGGATTTGACGAGGGGATGGCACTTTGCTTTAAAAATCGGAGTGATCGGCGGGCCGTCCACGACGTTGGTTTTTGATGATGGTATGATTCGGCGCAGTGTCGGTCCTAAAAAGAGGCCGTTTGGGATGAAGTTGAACGTCAGGTATGCCACTTACAACCAGTTCAACCGGTTTTTTGAGGGGAAGATTTTCTTTCCGCCTTTATTTACGGGAAACCTTTTACATCTCTTTAAATTAAAGAAAATCGGTAAATTAGCGGCGTTGTTGACGCATTATTTAAAGCCGGAGGCCGCCGCTTTGGAAGATCGCGCGTTTTTGCGGCGTCACGCGCAAATGACCCTTCACGCGCTTATCCGCAGCACGGTGATTGTGAGCGGGCTTGATCCTATTGCGCAAGCGGCTCTTGATCATTTTCCGGAGGGATTGGCGGTGTTTGGGATTGAGGGGCAGGAAGGCGTGGTGTGGGTGCGTTCTTTAAAGGGACAACTTTTGGAGGGTTTTGGTCAGACGCCTTCGGCGTTGCCGGATGTGAGGGTCATTTTTAGCAAGCCGGAAATTGTTTGCGCTTTGGCCAGTCAAAAGCTTGATACACAGGCGGCGATTGGAAAGGGCCTCTTGCGCATCGAAGGTTTTGCGCCGTTGGCGGATAGCATCGGTCTTGTGATGGAGCGTGTGGGCGAGTATCTTTAAGGGTTATTGCGATGATGTTCCCAGAATCCATGAAGCTTTTTGAGCGGGCGGCGCGGGTGATTCCCGCCGGCATCTACGGGCACAGCAGTCCAGCTTTGACTGTTGCCGGAGAGTTTCCTTATTTCGCCAGCAAGGCGGAGGGGTGTCGTTATGTGGATGTGGATGGACGGGAATATATTGATTACATGTGCGCTTACGGGCCGATTGTTTTGGGTTATAAACATCCGGAAGTGGAAGCAGCGGCGCAACGCCAACGGCGGGACGGCGATTGTTTCAATCATCCCACGTATTTGATGGTGGAATTGGCGGAGCGGTTGGTGGAGTTGGTGGATTTTGCGGATTGGGCGGTGTTCGGCAAGAATGGGTCGGATATGACGACGTGGGCGACGCAAGTGGCGCGCGAGTTCACGAAACGGAAGAAAATTTTAAAGGTCAGAGGCGCTTATCATGGTTGGCACGCATGGTGCACGATCGGCCACGGAGGTTTGATGGAAGAGGATCGGGCGCATGTTCACGATTTTCTGTGGAACGATTTGGATGATTTTCATCGTCAGATAAAAAAATACCGCAATCAAATCGCGGCGATAGTGATGACGCCTTTTCATCATCCTGCTTTTGGCGATTCCGTTTTGCCCAATTCCGGATTTTTTAAGGAAATCGAAATCACATGTCGGCGGGAGGGGATTGTTTTCATTCTCGACGATGTGCGCGCGGGGTTTCGTTTGCATCTGGGCGGATCGCATCGGTTTTTTGGATTTGAACCGGATGTGATTTGCTTTTCCAAAGCGCTTGGCAACGGTTATCCCATTTCCGCGGCGTTGGGGAGGAAGGAACTGGAGATCGCGGCGTCGCGGGTTTTTTTGACGGGAAGTTTTTGGAATAACGCTGTGCCTATGGCCGTCGCGCTGGCTTGTTTGCAAGTGTTGGAGCGGGAAAAAAGCATCGCGCACATGCAGCGCATGGGGGAACTTTTGATGGGCGGATTGCATGAGCTGGCGGATAAACACGGTATTCCTGTGCGTTGTTCAGGGCCGCCGTCTCTGCCGTTTCTTACTTTTGCGGAGGAGACGAATTTTTACCGCTCGCAGCGTTTTGCCGCGGAATGCGTGAAGCGCGGCATCTTTTTCCATCCGCATCATAATTGGTTTCTGTGCGCGGCGCATCAGCCCAAGGATGTCCAAGAGACGCTTCAAAAAGCGGACGCGGCGTTTGAGGTGATTAAAGAGACGTTTAAGATGTGACGGGCGCGGCGTTATTTTTCATCCAAGCGATAGAACAATCTCAAAGCGCGTTCTAAAAGCGCGGCGGGAAAAAGTCTAGAGCCGAGAGGGGCGAGCGCCGTTTGGAAAAAATCACCGGCTTTGTAGAGGGGTTTTGGAGAGGGAGCGCGGATGATGCGCAGGATGATTTCAGCGACTTTTTCCGGCGGCGGGGCTGCTTGGATGTTACGCGTCATCACGGCATGGGCGTTTTTCATGGCCGACGCGTAGTCTTCCGTTTGAGATTGGCAGCGCATGGAATCGTGGAAGGGAGTGCGAATGTCGCCCGGCTGAAGCTCAACGACTTGAACGGGAGAGCGCGGACCGAGTTCCAGTCGCAACGTTTGCGTGAGGGAATGGAGCGCGGCTTTTGACGCGTTGTAAGGCGACATGAACGGAAGGGGAAAGCGCGCGGCTAGGGAGGCGACGTTAATGATCAGTCCTTTTTTTTGTTTCATTACGGGCAGCGCAAGTCGGATGAGTTGGAGCGGGCCGAGGAGGAGTGTTTGGAGTTGTTCTTGCCAAATTTCAGGAGAGAGATGTTCGAGCGGGGCAAAATAGCCGCAGCCAGCGTTGTTGATGAGGATGTCCAGAGCGCCTGCTTCAGCGAGGGCGCGGCGGAAAGCGGTTTCGATGGATTGAGAATCGTTGAGGTTAAGTTGAAGCGGGTGAAAGTTTTTGAGATTTGGCAGGCGGGAGATGTCGCGCGAGGTTCCCCAAACTTGGAAGCCCTCGCCGGTTAGTCGTTTTGCTGTGGTAAGACCGATGCCCGCGCTGGCGCCCGTGAGGAAGACGTTGGGCATGCTGTTCAGGGGGTTGGCCCAAGAATGACCGAGACGTTCGAGCCGCCGAAGCCGCTTGAGTTGGAGATGACGATTTTAGGTTCGGCTTTTGTGGGTTGGGTGATGATGGGGACGCCGTGGCATTCGGGGTCGAGTTCCGTGATGTTGGCGGAGATAGGAACGAATTTTTCTTTAATAGATAAGCAGCAAAAGGCGGCTTCCATCGCGCCTGCGAGAGAAAGGCCGTGGCCTGTGATGCTTTTTGTGCTGCTGACAAGGGGGCGTTTGCCGTTGGGGAAAGCTGTTTTGATGGCTTTGATTTCCGCGATATCGCCGACGACGGTGGATGTGGCGTGGGCGTTGATGTAATCCACTTGTTCAGGAAGGATGGAGGCTTCTTTGAGGGCTGTTTGCATGCTGCGGGCAAGGCCGTCACCAGTGGGTTCGGGAGCGAGGATGTTGTAGCCGTCGGAGGATTGTCCCCAACCTAGGATTTCCGCGTAAATAGGAGCGTTGCGCGCTTGAGCTGTTTTTAATTCTTCCACAACAAGAACGCATGCGCCGCCGGTTCCAACGAAGCCATCGCGTTTTTTGTCAAAGGCGCGAGGCGCTTTGCGCGGGTCTTTTTGAGAACTCAAGGCGCGGATGGAGGTAAAGGGGAGGAGCGTGTACTTGTTGCAATCTTCCGCGCCGACGACGAAAACGCGGTCTTGGCGGTCGAGGGCGATTAAGTCCCGCGCCGTTCCTAGAGCGTGAGAGGAGGAGGAGCATGCGCTGGAGAAGCCGAGCGCGCCGCCTTGGATTTTAAATGTCGAGCCGAGGTTGATATAAAGAGAGCCGGGGATGCTGTTGATGACTGACATGGGCGGCACGCGCTGGAGGCCGTGGTTGAGCATGGTGTGGAGGGTTTCGTAGGCCATCCACATCGAGCCGCCGGAAGCGCACATGAGGCCGGTTCGAGGATTGTGGGAAACTTGTTTGGAAGAGAGTTTGGCGTCTTCGATGGCTTGTTGCATGGCGCAAAAAGCATAGAGCGAGTTGGGCGTCATGGGGCGGCGTTGTTCTCGCGTGAGAGTGTATTTTTCCGGAAATGTCCAATCTTCAAAATGAGGAGTGGGGAAGGAAAAATCTTTAATCGTTCCGGCTAGTTTGACGGGGATGTTCTCTTCGTCGAATTCATGAAAAAGTTCGACGCCGGAACGTCCTTCTTTGAGGTTGGTTAAAACGGTCGGAAGGTCGTTTCCGATGCTTGTGATGAATCCCAAGCCTGTGACAACGGCGCGTCTCATGAAGTTGCTGTAGTTTTTAGGAACGGGTTTTGGCGGAAGGCTTGGAAGCAGCAGGAGGAGTTGCTTCGTGTTGAACAATGCCTTCCGTGGCTTCGCCGAAAACGATGACGAGTTCTTCGATGGAGGAAAGTTTTTCGCCGTTGACGGATGCTTTGCCATTAAAGATGGCTAAAGGTTTGCGGAGTTTGCTAAGGGAGATTTCTAGTTCGATGGTTTCGCCCGGCTTGGCTTTGCGGTAAAAGTGGGCGGATTCCATGGAGCCGAAGAGAACGTTTTTGGAATCGAGGGATTGAGATTCAGGACGGCCCAAGAGCCAAAGGCAGGCGGCTTGGCCCATGGCTTCGAAGACAAGTGAAGCGGGGAAGACGGGGTTGCCTTTGAAGTGACCTTGCAGGAAGTATTCTTCGCCGGTGATTTTATAGCGCGCGCGAATGGTTTCGCCTTCTATTTCCGCCGCGTTGAGGAAGAGGAAGGGAGGTTGCTGGGGAAGAACGGCTAGGATGGCGCTGCGATCAAGTTTCATGGTTGTTGGAGTGGATGGAGTTGATTTTACGCCTGCGTTTTTTTCGGTGATGAATGTTTTAACTTCTTCCAGTGTGCGAATTTTAGGGAGTTCTTCGTTTTCGATGCGTATCTGCAAAGCTTCTTCAATGGAAAGGACGACTTCCAGCATGGTTAAGGAATCAATGGCGAGGTCTTCGATGAGGCGGGTATTGGGGGGGAGTTCGGAAATTTTTTTGGAAGAGCCTGCGGGCGCGTAGCGTTCAATGATGCCATAGACGATGGTAGGGATAAGAGAGGAATCACCTGTTTGACGTAGCTTAACGATGGCTTCTATCGTTTCGTGATTACAACGACGAAAGGAGTTTCGGATTTGCTCTAATTCTGCTTCACTTAAGTTGCGGCCCATGAAAAATTCCTGTAAAGCTCCCTATGATTAAGGGAAACGGAAGATTTCACAAGAAACTTTTATGAAGGTAATTTTATTAACGCATGAATATCCCCCTTTTCGGGGTGGGATAGCGACTTATTGTTACGAGACGGCCAAGGCGGCCGGCGAGCAATCTTTGCCGTTAGAGGTTTGGGTTCCTTGGCGGAGCAAGAGAGCGCGGAGACGTGTTATTCCGTTGAGCAATGAGCGGATGATTTTTTGCGGCAGGAGATTGAGTCTATTGAATTTATGCCTCATGGTTTTGGCTTTATTTTTGAAAAGAAAGCAGTTGCGCGGCGCGAGTTTGATCGCTGGCAGTGTGGCGGCGCATCGGGCGGTGATGCTTTTGATGGCGATGGGAGGGTTGAGGGGGTGCAAGCTTTTCAGTTTATTGCACAGTTCGGAAATTTTAAAATTTCATCGAAGCGCTTTTTGGCGGCGGTTGGCGAAGCGTTTTTTTAAGCGCGCGGAGGCGGTTTTTGTGGCTTCTGAATTCACGCGCAAGCTTTTGGAGAGCCATTTTTGGGCGCGGCATATTATTTTAGCTCCCTGCGCGGCAAGTTCCGCCGCCGCGCAAGAGGTTGGAGAATTGAAACCGAGGGAGAAAGAGGAGTTTCGTGTGTTGACGCTGGCAAGGATTCATCCGCGCAAGGGGCAGTTGGAGACGGCGCGGAGTTTGGCGTTGTTGCCGGAGCAGTTGAGGGCGAAGGTGGTTTATGTTGTCGGCGGAAAGGGTAGTTTCGGTTATTTGTGGAAGGTGAAGGTGTTTTGCCGTCAACATGGCGTGCGGTGCAAGACGCTTGGCGCGGTGGCGGATAAGAATTTGGCAAGGGTCTATGCTAGTTGCGATTTGTTCATGATGACGAGTCGTTCGTTAGCGGACAGTGTGGAGGGATTTGGCATGAGTTATTTGGAAGCGGCTTATCACGGCAAGCCTGCGGTGGCATTTAGGACGGGCGGGGTTGGGGAGGCAGTGTTGCACGGCAAGACGGGGTGGTTGGTGAATGAGGGGGATTTAGAGGGCGCTGCTGCCGCGGTGAGAAGGTTAATGGAGGACGCGGCGATGCGGCAAAGTTTTGGCCAACGGGCAAGGGAGCATGGCCGGTCGTTCGATTGGAAGAAGACGGCGCGGATGATTGTGCAGACTGTTTTTGACGGGCATCCGTATGGTTAAGAATGTTTCTTACTTTTATTTAGTGGAAGAAATGGCATAGGTATTTTTATGCGCGCAAAAGTTCGCAGTGTGGTGGTGGCGATCAATCCGACGAAGGGCTATGCCCAAGAGATGGGCAAAGAGTTGGAGAGTATTTTGAAAGCCGCAAGTGTGAGAGCGCGGTCGGTTCCGATGCCTAAGGTGAATACTGCGCTTGACCTGAAGCCTATTGCTTTGCGCGGGGAAGATATGATTATTGTCGGGGGCGGAGATGGAACATTGTTGAGGGCGGCGAGGTTGACAAGAGGAAGCGGCGTGCCTTTGTTGGGAATTAATTTGGGTAGTTTGGGCTTTTTGACTTCCATTCCTCATCATGAAATTCATGTGGCTTTACCGAGGGCGTTGGCTGGCGATTACGTTGTAAGCAAGCGTATGGCGCTGCAGTTTAGGGTGCAAAGGGGCGGGAAGACCATGAAGGAGGGGTGGGCGTTGAATGATGTTGTTGTGACGCGCGGGAGCCATGGGCACATGATTCGGTTGACGGTGGAGGTGGGGGATGAGTTGTTGACGCAGTTTCATTGCGACGGGTTGATTTTTGCGACGCCGACGGGCAGCACGGCGTATTCGCTTTCCGCTGGCGGGCCGATTATCAGTCCGCAAGCTTCGGCTTTTTCTATCACGCCTATTTGCGCGCATACGTTGAGCAATCGTCCGTTGATCGTTGCGGCGCGCGAGCCGATGCATTTTGTTGTTCCAGAGAATAGCCCACCGGTGGTTCTTCAGTCAGATGGGGTGACGCATTTGAAGTTGCAGCCGAAAGATCGAGTGAAAATTTTTGCCGCAAAAGAACCCGCCCTTTTGGCTCATTTGCCAGAGGCTAGTTTCTACAACATTGTCCGCCAGAAGCTTCGGTGGAGCGGGGCGAGCACCAAGGGATAATGTCTCGCAATTTGTTGGTCAAACTGCTAGGTTTTAACGATGCGCTGGATCATCATTTTTCTTTTGATGGCTATGGTTCAACCAGCTTCCGCTATTCTGACGTGGAGGCCGGGCGAGGGCTGGGCGGATGAAAGCGGCGACGCGACTCACGCCAAGGATGTCAAATCGCAGCTGGATTTGGCGCGGGATTTGGAAGCGAAGCAGGCGTGGCAGGATGCTTTTCGAGCGTATCGCGTTTTGTTGAGACAATGGCCGCTGTCCACTTATGCCAGCGAGGCGCAGTTTAAGATGGGGCTGATGTTGGAGAAGAGGGGGGAATTTTGGCCGGCGTTTCAAGCTTATAAGAAGGTGGTGGAAAAATACCCGAACAGCCAATTTTTCAATCTCGCGGTGGAAAGGCAATATGCCATCGGGAATCTTTTTTTTGCGGGCGAACCGCAGCGGCTTTGGAAGATTCCGTTGCTGCCTTCGATGAATAAGGCGGTGGAAATTTTCGAGAGTGTGATTCGCGCCGCGCCTTACGGGGACTATGCCGCGCCAGCTTATTTTCAGATCGGTCTTGCGCGGGAAAAGCAGAGGAAGTGGACGGATGCGATTGCTTCTTACAATATGATCTTAGACAAGTATCCCGGCAGTGATTTGGTGGATGACGCGCAGTATCAGATTGGTTTTGCTTGGCTTAACGCCGCCAGCGAACCGGATTATGACCAGAGCGCGGCGGAGAAGTCTATTCAGGCGTTTCAGGATTTTTTGACGCGCTTTCCTAATAGTGAGAAGGCGGAGCAGGCAAAGGCGCATATTGCGGCGTTGAAGGGGCGTATTTCTCAAGGCGCGTTGAATATTGCCAGATTTTATGAGAGACAAGATAACTTGAAGGCGGCTTATATTTATTACAATGAGGTGGTGAGGCAGAATCCTGATTCCAAGCAGGGGCGCGAGGCGAAGGAGCGCGTGGAGGCGTTAAAGCCGCAGATGGAAAAGGGAGATTCTCAAAAGGAAACGACTCAAACAGGAGATGAGAAAGATCAAACAAAAGAAGAGAAGAAAGAAGGAGCGCCTTTAACATGAAGAAGTGGATTTTTTTGGGAGCGATGTGCGTGTTGATGAGTTGCGCGGGTTACCGTTTAGGAAATATTCCGAGCGCAGAGATGAAGGGCGTCAAAACGATTTTTGTGCCTGTGGTCAAGAATGACAGTTATGAGCCGGGTTTGCCGGTGATGGTGACGAATGCTATTTTGCGGCGCATTGACAATGACGGAACGTTTTCTTCTTCGCGTGAAGGTCAAGCGGATGCGACGTTGGAGGTGAGGGTCACGCGTCTGACGAGGTCGCCTTTGAGGCGGTCGCGCGAGGATGTTCAGGTGACGGATGAGTATGAAGTGACGTTGGAAGCGGAAGCGACGTTGACGAATTTAAAATCGGGCAAGAGGATTTTCACCAAGCGCAAGGTTACAGGCAAGACGCGGTATTTTGTTCAAGACAACTTGCAAGAGGGAGAGCGTCAAGCGTTGCCATCCGCAGCGGATGATTTGGCGGTTAATTTAGTGAAGCTTGTGGCAGAGGGGTGGTAGCGTTTATTTTTCCTTCATTGCGCGCTGCACTTCGTCGTTTAATTCTTCTTTGCTCAATGAGCCGGTGTTACGGCTGGCGATGCGCCATTGGGGGTCAATGATGAAGGTGGTGGGGATGGCGTCAATGGCGCCGAAAAGTTTTTCCAAGGATTCCATGTTGGCCAAAAGGACGGGGTAGTTGAAGTTCACTTTTTGCGCGAAGGGTTTGACGTCTGCCGCGCCTCCTTCGTCCACGGAGATGCCGATGAATTGGACGTTCTTTTTCTTGAGTTCATTTTGCAGGGCGATGAAGTCCGGGATTTCTCGCACGCAGGGAGGGCACCACGTTGCCCAAACGTTGAGCACAACCCATTTGCCGTGGAAAGTTTGGCTGTTGACGAGTTTGTCGTCCAAATCTCGAAATTCAAAATCCGGCGCGGCTTGGCGCGCTTCGGTTTTTTTAGAATCGGCTTTAGGTTCGGTTGGGTTGGAGCAGGAGATTAAAACGCCTAGAAGAAGGCAAGAAATGGAAGAAAAGAAGAGGGATTTCATAGAAGACGGTAGAGTTTCTCGTTTGTGGAGGGAGAGGCAAGTTTAAAGTGAAAAATAAACCGTAAAAGCGCTTGGCTTTTTTTGATTACGTATTCATGCTGTGAGTGTTCGGAGCGAGTGATGGCGAATAGCGAAAGAGGAAGCGAGATGGATCAATTTTTTTCAGGCACGTCTTTAGCCCATGATGAAGCGAAGATTGCTTTGATGAGTCATTGCGAGGGGCTTTTTAAAAAGACATCGCAATTAGCGCGGTTTAGCGAGCTTGCGCAAAGTAAATTTTTCAATACGCAGCAAGAGTTGAAGCAGGCGTTGGAGGATTTGCAGCAGGCGCAGGAACGGCTTTTGCAGCAGGAGCGGTTGACGGCGTTGGGGCGGATGGCGCGGGGCATGGCGCACGGGTTTAATAATTTTTTGCAGCCCATTATGCTGGCGGGGAGTATGCTGGCGAGCGAGGGCGTTTGCGCGAAGGGCGACGTGTATGTCCGGAAATATGCGAATGTGATTGTGAAAGCTGCGCAGGAGGCGGCGCATACGGTGAAGCAGTTGTCGCGGTTTTACCGCCCGTCCGCTACGGGAGAGGCGGAGGAGATCGATGTTCGTGAGTTGGTGCAGGAGGTGGTGGATTTTACGAGGCCGCGTTGGAAGGATGAAGCGCAGGCGCGAGGTTGCTCGGTTGAAGTTCATACGGATTTTCAGTCGCCGTGTTTTGTGAAGGGTTCGCGCGAGGAGTTAAGCGAGGCGTTGGTGAATATCGTGTTTAACGCCGTCGAGGCGATTCAGCGCAAGGGCAGTGTGATATTTTCCACTCGTTGCGAAGGGGCGTGGGCGGTGATTGAGGTGAAGGATACAGGCGCGGGAATGAAGGAGGCGGCGCGGGCAAATTGTTTGGAGCCTTTTTATACGACGAAGCTGGAGAAGGGTTCCGGCTTAGGGTTGTCGGTGGCGTATGGGATTATTAAAGGGCATAAGGGAACGTTGGAGGTGATGAGTCAAGAGGGCAAGGGCACGACGGTGCGGCTTTGTTTGCCGTCTATGGAGAAAAGAAAAGAGGGGAAGAGTGTTGACCAAGTGTTGAGTCCGCCTTTACCCAACGGAAATGGTCATGTGCCGTCGCGGCGGATTTTGGTGGTGGATGATGAAGAGCCGTTGCGCAGCATGCTCGCGGAAACGCTGGAGCGCGACGGGCATAAAGTGATGACGGCTTTTTCGGGCTCGGACGGTTGGAAAAAGGTGCAAAAGGAAAATTTTGACGTGGTGATCACGGATCAAGCGATGCTTGGCATGACGGGAGAACTTTTGGCTAAAAGGATTAAGGAAGTGAACCCGTCTTTGCCGGTGATCATGTTGACGGGGTTTGGGGATTTAATGAAGGAGTCTGGCCGTGAGCCAAAAAATGTGGACCTGCTTCTTTCAAAGCCAATTGAACCGCAGGGTCTTAGAGATGCCTTGAAGAGGTTGAAATTATAACGCTTTAGAATGCCGCGCGCTTGACGGAAGTGGACAGAGGACACAAGAGAAGTTGAGGAGAAAAAATGAGCGTAGAGAACGAAAATCAAGGAGCGCAAGCTGATGTGGAGCTTTTTTCTAAGGAAGAATTAGGCGATTGGAATCGGAGATACACTGAAGCTAACGCAAGCGGGGGTGTTGGTCAGTGTCATGATGAGCTTTTCGAGGCATTGGGAGAAAGATTCACAGGGGATGATCTTACGCTGGATGAGTGCGAGGCATTTTTTAATGATGCGATAAGCGGCGAAGGGGAGGGCGAAGGAAGTTCTGTGAAAGATCGGGCTCTTACAGCCGGACTTATGCTGGGCGCGGCTAAGGCGATTACTCGTAAACGGGGAATGAAAGAAGCGGATCAGGCGCGTTTGTCAAAGATGGAGGAAGTTTATAAGCCTTTGAAAGGAGCGTTGCCGAAGAAATTTTCAGCGACGCGGTTTGAGACTTTTTGGAAGGCTTGGCGAGCGGGAGATCGCGCGGCGAGAAACAAAGAACTTCCTGAAGCTGGATTTGCAGAATTGAACAGGATGATGTTTCGCCTTGGACGTTATTTAAGGCTAAAGTTATTGGGTGAGAAAGATCCGACGATGGAAAATGCTTTGGCGCGGATGAAAGAAAAAATGGGCAAAAAAGAAGGTGGTTTTCCCGGAGTGGAATCGGAAAAAGGAGTGGAATCGGGGAAAGGCGCTATCATTGAGCGTAATGATGGGGCGGTGGCAAAGATGGCGGCTTAAAGTGAGTAAAGTTGAGATCGTGAATTTTTTAAAGTAAAGAATGGCGCTTTATGCCTAAGACTAGAGAAGAGTTAAGGGAAGAATTTCTTGAGAGAGTTCCTAACATTCGCGCAGTTTTTAAAATCAAAAAAAACGTTCATGATGAATTACATTCGACTGAAGGGTGTGTGGCTGTTTTTGAAATTGCGTTGAAGATGGTGAGAGCAATAGAGAAGGGCGTTTTTGGTGGAGCCAGATTGGACTCATCATCTCTCTCTTCTGAAGACAAGAGAGTAGTGGACTATGTTCGTAAATATACGAATGATCCTAATCCTGTGCCTTCGGAAAAGAAGGCACGAGAGTTAGCGAATCTTGCGCTGTATTACTGTCGAGAGATAGGAGTCGCTCACAAGATGCCGAATTTAATTATAGACGGCGTAAAAAAGAATTTTGACGCATGTTTGGTAGATCTGCAAAAAAGAGTGGAGTCGCAAAAAATAAGCCAGCAAGAAATAAAAACCAAAGAAAGATTAAAACGGCTGTTTCTTAAGGCGGTTTCTGAAACTGCAGAAGATAAAGTGGAAGAGGAGGAAGAGAAAGACGAGGAGAGTGAAAAAAAAGAAAAAAAGAAACCTAAGCCTCTTGAGGCTGAAACGGAAGAGCTGTTTATAGCATTAAAATATTCCACGATTCTTAAACTTGAGCGTAGCAGGTTGAACTCGCCTACCGGGGCTGCAGCCATTCGTGAGCTTGCATTGAAATTGGAGGAGGCAATCAGGAATGATGATTTTGATGGTGTGGTTTTGGCGGAGACGCCTCACCCCGACAACAAGGATATCATAGAAAAAATTAGTTTTCAATTTTCTAAAAATACTAATTATGCATATCAGAAAAAGATGGCTGTAAGGTTATTGAGGTTTGCGGTAAAGAGTTTTGAAGTGATAGGGACTCCCCTAAAGCACAAATTGACGGATTTGGACGGTCGGGGAAGTGATTTTGCCAAATGTTTGTCAGATCTGAAACTCAAAGTAGGCGGTCTAGAACAGAGTTTGGGAATAGAAGATAGCTACGCGCCTCGAAGGAATCTTAATTTGAAAATCATTGGAGCGGAAGAAGTAAAGCAAAGCACTTTGAATACCATGGTACATGCTAGAGATCTTTGTTTCTATCACATCGAGGAAATGAGGGCTGAAGCAAAGGCCAAGAAACCCTCCAATCTTTTGGCGCACCTTGCAGGTCAAGCGTGCAGGCATGTTATAGGGAAAGGTTGGAGATTTTTGGAAAAGGGGTGTGGTAACGTGTGGGGTGGAAAGCCGTTTTTGGCTGAAAACCATTTTATTGAAAGTAGGGAACGGCTTTCTAGAGACGAGGCGGCAGCATACGCTTCTCTAAAGGCAATAGAAAGTCCAGATATGCGAAGGATTCGATTGGCAGGGTGAGTGAGGAAGAGTCGCGTTTTTAATTAAGACATTTCTGCCGTTGTGCGTTTGTTGATTCATTCTTTGGGTGGTTCTGCTTGGAATATGGCGGTGGATGAGGCGTTGTTGAGGGAATGCAGGGAGCCGGTTTTGAGGTTTTATGGGTGGTGTGAGCCGGCGGTTTCGATTGGTTATTTTCAATGTTGTTCGGTTGTGCCGAAGGGGCGTGTTTTTGTGAGGCGTTATACGGGGGGCGGGTTGGTGGATCATGGGGCGGATGTGACGTATTCGATTGTCACGCCAAGGGGGCACGAGTTTTATCAAATGGGCGCGGCGCGGAGTTATGAAGCGGCGCATCGGGTGATTGCGGAGGGGTTGAAAGATTGCGGGGCGCGGGTTGAATTAGCGAAGGAAAAAGTGGTGGGCGCAGGCGATGCTTGTTTTCAGAAGCCGGTAAAGTTTGATGTGATGTTGAACGGGCGGAAGGTTGCCGGAGCGGCGCAGAGACGGACGCGAGAGGGATGTCTTCATCAGGGGAGTATTCTTTTGGATGCGCTGGAAAGTCGTTTGTTGAATCTTGAAAAGATTGTTGAAGCTCTTGCGCCGCGGCTGTGTGTTTTTTTAGGAAGTAAAATGGAGGAGTCTGTTTTGACGTTTGCCGAAGAGAAACGCGCAGCGCAACTAGAGCGGGAGCGTTACGGGACGCTGAAGTGGAATGAGGCGAGGTAGGTTTTGTTTATGATTCAAACCGTTGCGCGATGGGTTGGCGGCGGCCTGTGCCGAAGGCTTTGGGCGTGATTTTGAGGGTGGGCGGGGCTTGGCGGCGTTTGAATTCGCTGGAGGTTATTTTGCGCAGGATGTCGCGGACGGTTTTTTCGTCGTGGCCGAGGGCGAGGATTTCTTCGAGCGTTTTTTCTTCGACAACATAAGCGCGAATGATGTCGTCCAGAGCGGCGTAAGGCGGAAGTGTGTCTTGGTCGGTTTGGTTGGGGCGCAGTTCCGCGCTGGGCGGGCGTGCGATGGCGTTGGGCGGGATGATGGTTGTTTTTTTGTTGAGCCATTCGGCGATGCGGTAGATTTGTGTTTTCAGAACGTCGCCGATGACGGCGAGGCTACCGCACATGTCGCCGTAGAGGGTGCAGTAGCCGACGGCGAGTTCGGATTTGTTGCCTGTGGTGAGGACGAGCCGTTCGGTTTTGTTGGAGATGGCCATGAGGAGGAGGCCGCGCAGGCGCGATTGGATGTTTTCTTCGGTGGTGTCCCACGCAGCTTTGCCAAAGGTGGGGAGCAGGGTTCGCAAGATGTGTTCAAAGTTTTCTTGGATGGGGACGATTTGAAATTCGATTTCTAATACGCGGGCCAGGGATTCAGCATCGGTGAGGCTTGCGGGGCTGGAGTAGTCGGAGGGCATGGCGACGCCGAGGACGTTATCGGGGCCGAGGGCTTCGACGGCGATGGCGGCGACGAGGGAGGAGTCAATGCCGCCGCTTAGGCCGAGCGCGACTTTGCTGAAGCCGCATTTGTGGACGTAGTCGCGTACGCCCATAGCGAGGGCGTAGAAAAGTTGCGCGGGTTCTTCGGTTGGTTGAGGGATGATGGGCGCGCTTTGTAGGTCAATGACGGCGACGTCTTCGCCGAATGCGTTGCCGAGGAAGATGAGTTCGCCGCGCGTGTTGAAGGCCATGCTTTGGCCGTCGAAGAGGAGTTCGTCGTTGCCGCCGACGGTGTTGATTTGGATGACGGAGATTTTTTCGTCGCGCGCGATGCGGCTTAGCATTTGTTGGCGGAGGCGTTCTTTGCCGAGATGCCAAGGGGATGCGGCGATGTTGATGAGAACGTTGACGCCTTGCGCGACGAGATTTTTCACGGGGTCGCGGCGGTAGAGGCGTTCAGGCCAGAAGTCTTCGTCGTTCCAGATGTCTTCGCAAATGGTGACGCCGATGCGCGCGCCGCGATGGGCGAAAATGAAGGGTTCGTCTTCGGCTGGTTCGAAGTAGCGCGTTTCGTCAAAGACATCGTAAAAGGGGAGCAGGCTTTTGTTGATGAGGCGATGGATGCCGCCGTTGAGGAGAATCGCGGCGGAGTTGAAGAGAGGTTTGCCGGGGCGTTTTTCGCTGGGGGCGAGTGTGCCGATGATGAGGGGGATTTCGCCGATGTGTTGGGCGAGTTTGTCGAGGGCGCGCATGTTGGCTTGGATGAAGTCGCGGCGGTGAAGTAAATCGCGCGGCGGATAGCCGGAGATGAAAAGCTCGGGAGCGGCGACGATGTCAGCGCCCATGCGGACGGCGCGTTGGTAGGCGTCGAAAGTTTTTTTGATATTGGCGTCGAACGCGCCGATGGCGGCGTTGAGTTGCAGGCAGCCGATCTTCACGGGGGCTAGTTTTGCGCAGGGGCGGAGAATTTCGAGAAAAAAGAAATTGAATGAAAAATCAAGGCATTTTTGTTGTTATTGGATCAAAGTCTGCGCTTGATATCTCAATTAAATCACCAGAAGAAAAAGCCCAACCTTGCAAATGCCCGATTTCGAGTGGTGAAATTCCGGAAACAATTTTTTCAAAAACTTCTGTTTTATTAAAAGTTGGACTCGTCACTTTAATTTTCAGTGGCAACTCTTTTTTGAGTTCGCTGCTAATTCGGAGGACTTGACCGTGGCCGAGCTGCGCTTTTCTGAAAGAAACAGTGATAGGCAAAAGACGCGCTTTTTCAGCCAGTGGTTGTAATTGAGTAATTTCGTGCCGGGTTTTTTCTAATTGAGATTGTGATTGCTCTAATTGCGACAATGTTTGGGCAATTTCATTTTTAGCTTCTTGTAATTGATTGCGCGTTTGCTCCAACTGGAACTGCAATTGCACGACTTTGTCTTGTAATGAGTAATTTGTGTGGACAAAGAAAAGAATAGCAGCAGCTGCTGCTATGATGCAGACAACACTACTAAATGAGAACCACGGGAAACACTTTGTAGTGTTTTTAGGCGATACTGGTGGAGTTGTTGTCGTTGTCATAAAAAAATGCCGCGTGGGTTGGAAAGCTTGATAAGCATTAATGCGAAAGCTTTGTGTTCGTCAAGATTTATTGCCGCGAGCATGCGATTAAGTTGACGAAATGCGAACGCGCGTATGTTGGCGCGCATGAGTTTGAATCAACCGACGAAGGAAGAGGCAGGAGGCAATGGAGCGCGCGTTGAGCCGCTTGTTGCGGAGTCTGTGTGTCAGCAGGGTGTTGAGCCCGCTGGTTCTGGCGTTTTTCAGGAGGAATCCGAGGAGAGCGGCCAGTCTTTGTCGGAGGGATCGAGCGCTTCGCCTGTCAATCAAGCTGCGAAAGGGCTGCGCATGCGTTTTCAAAATTTGACGCCGTTGAGGCGGAAGACTCTGGAGTTTCTTCGGGAGCGTCCGGAGTTGGATGGAACGTGTGCGGATCGGTTGGCGCGCGAGGCGTTGGGTTTGACGCCGCCGCCTGCGCAAGGGCAAGGGATGGGCAGTTTAAATGCGAACCGTCAGAAGACGGTTGTTCCTGTTATTGCGGAGGCGCGGCGGACGGGTGTTTTGAAGAATCCTTTTACTCCTGCTCCCGGGAGTTTTGGGACAACGAATGGGAGGAGTACGATGACGGGGGATCATGTGTTGGAGAGGTTGAAGGGTTTGTCTTGGGCGGATCGGCGAGACGCGCTTTTGGCGGTGTTGAGCGCGGCTGCCCAGCAGGCGCGGAAATAAGCGGCGCGTGTTTCCTCATTTTTAAGAAAGAAGGTTTATGAGTTCATTAAATAAATTAGAGGTTAATTCTTTGGCGGATGTTTTGGCGCAAGATCCAAAGGCTAAGGAAGAGTTTTGGTCCAATCATTTGGAGTTGTTGAGTCAGACGAAGGATATTTTCAGCGCGTTGGAGGGGACGGACGGCAGTCGCAAGCCTTTTTATGTGCGCGAGGATTTGAGCAAGGGGCGCGGGGACACGTTGCATTTTCATGTGATGGAGGGTCTCGGCGGGCCGGCGATTTTAGGCAGCAATGACGCGGAGGGGCAGGAGGAGCAGTTGAGTTTGGGGAGTTATGATGTGCGCGTGGAGATTGTGCGCAAGGTTGTTGGGTTACAGTTTGCGGCATCGGAGTTCACGGATGTCGGCTCGGAGTTGGATAATAGATGCCGCGACGCGCTGGCCGATTGGATGGGGCGTTATAAGCAGACGGCGATGATGTTGAAGTTGATCAATAGCGCGCAGCAGCGCAATACCGTTCGCCCTAACAGCAGGCAGAGCGACAGCACGTTGACGTTGGTCGACACGCTTTCGACGACGGTAATCGAGGACGCAGCGGAAGCCGCGCAGATCAACGGCGCGATTCCGGCGAATATCGGCCAGTCGGTTCACGGCAGCGAGGTTCATCAGTTTCTTGTGGTGGGAACGAAGACGGGTTTGCGCAGTGTGAAGGCTTCGACGGCTTATTTGCAGGGTTTGCGCGAGGCGGCTTTGCGCGGTCAGGATAATCCGCTTTTTGCTGGCGGTTATACGGATTGGGCTGGTCAGGGTATTTTTGAATTTTCGCCTGTAGATTATGCAGGCGCGGGGCCGGTGGGTTGCCCGATGTTGCCGAAGGCGTATTTGGGTTCGGCGGTTACAGCGGCGGACACGGCGCAGGATATTTACGGCGGCGGCAATACGGCTAATGTGGCTCGGACGCCCGCGCCGCAATACTTTGAGTCGTTCTCGAACTACGACTTTAAGTTCTTTGCCGATCAAGATGCGGAGACGTTCACGACAGATCGCTATGTCATTGTTTATAACCTGACAGGCGCGAACGCGGGCAAGTGGGGTTTCTATCAGTATGTGACCAATTCCGGCAATAAGCTGGTGATGGCCGGGCGTTTGAGAGCTGCGGCGGGCGGCATTGCCGAGACGACTCTGGGCGGCGTGACGTGGAATGCGGCTAAGCATACGGATGCTCACCCGGAAGGTTCGCTGATTATTGAGGCGAATGAGAATGGCGTGCCGATTGGTTCGACGTTTCTCTTCGGCGCGATGGCTGCGGTGCGGGCGTATGGCCGGATTAAGAATCTGCGTATTGTTTCGGATCATCAAAATTACGGCGATGATAGGGGCATTGGCGTGAAGTCCATCTTCGGCCAAGCGCCGTGCGTGCGGACGGATGGTTTGGGCGCGAATTATGTGCTCATTCGCCATGCGGTAACTCATCGGGGCGTGGATGTTTCTTTGTCCTGATGGAAGTGAATGAAAGGAACGGGGCGGCGTTGCCATGACGCCGCCCCTTTCGACGGCGGTTTTGTAAAACAAATTTCTTTATGTTGACGGCAATTCAGACATTCGGCGGCGTGGATCGTTTTCCCGACGCGAAGAACCGGAAGGTGACGCCTTTGGAATATGCGGAGGGTGTGGTGTTGAGGCCGTCGGGCGGGTTTAGCCGCGCGCCGGAGTATGAGCGGTTGTGGGGATTGGTTTCGCTAGGAGACTTGAAGAGCGCGTTGGGCGTGTCGCGCGCGGATCACACGTGTTGTGTGAAGTTGGTGAATGAGGGCGAGACGTGTTTGGTTTTTTATGATTTTGCCAACGACATGGGGCTGGGCGTGTTTTACGCGGGCAAGGATGTTGAGTTTGAAGGACGGTTGGACGGCGGGCCGACGCTGACGGCGGTTGATTCTGTGCATCAGGTGTTGTGGCGGGGTTTGTCGCCGCGCGTGAAGTGGAATGGGACGCTAATTTCGGGACGGCTTTATTTGGGCAACGGTGTTGACGCGAATTTGGTTTATGACGCGGATTTAAATTGTTTGAGCGTGATGGGAGTCGGCGTCGCGCCTTTGCCGCCAACGCTGGCGTTGGTGGGCATGGTGAATCAAGTTTCCGCGCCGTCTTTTTTGGAGGCGGGCGGATTGAGATTTGAGGCGGGTTTGCGGCGCGCTCATGTTCTTGTCACCGTGCGCGGCGGGACGGGGATCGGGTTTAGCAGCAGCGTCGCGGGCAAGGGGACGTTTTGCGATCCGTTAAATTATGTGGTGACGTGTCCCGCGCCGTTGTCGACGAATCAGCAGCTGGCTTGGTTTATTGAGCGCGATCCGAATGCATCAGGAGTGGTGACTTGCGCGCATGTTTCTTCTTCAGAGGAGCAAGCTCCTTTGTTTCCGTCGTCAGCGATTGGAGGCGGGACGGATGAGGTTCCTCCCCGGCATAGCGGTGTGGAGACGGATGAATTTGAAAAGGTCTATAACGCTTATGTGCGCATGGGCGTGCGGGTGTTGCTGACGTATATTAAAAAGGACGAACGGCTGGGTATTGTGGAGTCGGCGCCGAGTTCAGATGCGCGGATTGAGACTTCGCGCGTCGGTTCAAGGGCGCACGCGGTGCAGGTCAATATTGAAAAGGACGGGCTTTCGCCGGATGCAGATGGTTGGACTGGGATTCGCGTTTATGCGGCGGAGATTTGTTTGGATTGCACATGCGACCGACGAACGAAATTGCTTCGGCTTTTTGAGCTGCCGAACGAGAGTCAGCGGGTGACGGTTTATCCTTGGCATGTGAATGAGCGGGCGCGGACGGATTTGGCGCGGGAAGGGCGTTTGGTGGAGGAGAAAAATTTGTTGGCGGCGCGTTCTCCCGCGCCGTCGCGGGCGTTTGTTTGTGCGGGCAATCGCATTTATATGGCGGGAAATTGGGAGAGGCCGCTTCGCGTTTCATTTACGCAGGAGCGGACGTCGGAGCAGGTGTTGACGGAGACGACGGGCGAGGAGCTTTATGAGGATTTGACGCCGCAGGGTTCGGGCAGCGAGGGGATTACGGCGTTGGCGGAGTTTCGCGGCGGGGTGTTGGCTTTTGCCGGCAGGATGGCTTACGAATCTAAAGCAAAAGCGGAACACGCGGTTTTGTGCGGGCCTGTCAATTCTTGGACGGGCGTCAATTGGACGAACGGGAGTTACTATTATTTAGGCAAGGATTTTAATCTTTACCGCATCAGCGCGTCGCCGCAGGCCGCAACGAGCGCGCCGTTGGATGCTCTCGTTTCGGAAAAGATCAGCGGTTATATCCGCGAGTATGCGGATATTAACGACAGCGTCGCGCCGCACGGGGCAGCGGATTTTGTCAATCGGTTGTGGTGGATTTGGACGCGGGCGAAGTTCGGGGGCATGGCGGGTTTTGCGTTTGATTTTGAGCGAGGGGAATTGACGGGGCCTTTTTATTTGCCGTCGTTTATCAGCGTGACGAGCGTGTCTGCGGCGGACGGACGTTTGGTTGGGTTGACCTTGCGCGGCGAATTGTTTGTTTGGGATTTAAGAAAATTGGCGCGGCCTTTCGGCTCGTTTGCGAACACGGCGGGCGTGACGACGGTGGATTCTAATTCCGCTTCCATTGAGGCGGCGGAGCAGCAGGGGTTCGGGGCGATTTTTCTTAAAAACAATAAGAGCGTGCTGAAGGGAAATGTTTTGCGGTTGAGGACGGGCTGGCTGGATTTCGGCGAGCCGGAGACGGAGAAGGGTTTTTACGAGTTTTATTGGAGCGTGGTGAAATGCTCAAGCGGGCTGGTGTGTTTGCGGTTGGAGACGAGCGGGGGCGCGGCCAAGGATGTGTATTACGGCGAGGTGTTCGGGAAGGAACGGCACAAGGTTCTCACTATGTTGAGCGGCGCGGCGTTGCGGGCGCATTTCACGGTTTGGGTGGAGCAGGGGAAGGATTTTGCGGTGAGGAATTGGGCGGTCGGTTGGAAGCGACAGGGGAGAGGATGAATTTTTTGAAGTTTAAAATAGAAAGGAAAAAAGTATGAGTGCGAAGTCGGATTATTTGGAAAATAAAATGGTGGATTTGGTGTTGGGCGGAAATAGTTTCACGCCGCCGAGCACGATTTATGTGGCTCTTTACACGGCGGCGCCGAATGACGCCGGCGGCGGCACGGAAGTGAGCGGTTACGCTTATGCGCGGAAGGATGTGGCGAATAATTCCACAAATTGGCCGAACGCTTCTAACGGAGCCAAGAGTAATGGAGTGGCGATTGAGTTTGCATCGGCTTCAGGAGGCGATTGGGGGACGGTGACGCATTTTGCTTTGTTCGACGCGGCAAGCGCGGGGAATATGCTGTATTATGGCGCGTTGACTTCCAGCAAAACGGTGAATAACGGCGATCAGGCGCGGTTTGCGGCAGGGGCGCTGACGGTTGTGGAAGCATGATACGGGATATTCAGACGAGCGTTTCCGGCGCGGCAAGCGTGTCGGCGGAGTTGCAGGCTTTTCAGAGTTTGCAAGGTTCGCTGGCGGGGAGCAGTTATACGGAAGCGAGCCTGTCTTATGAAAAGACGGGTTTAATGGCCTCGGTTCAAGGCGTGGCGACCGTTCGCGCCAGCCTTTGCGGACGGTTCGCGTTGCCGGGCGCGCAGTTGAGCGGCGCGGCTTCAGTGAAGGCTGCGCTTGGCGTGCGGCGGAGCCGGTTGTTTGACACTTCGGCGAGTGATTGCGATTTTTTCTTGATCGAAGCCGATGGGCGAGCTTCCGGCGCGGGCGCTTTGGGATTAGGTTCTCGCTGGGAACGGCGCGCTTTTGGAAACGAAGATGAGGCGGAGTGGACGGAAGGAGATCAACCAATTATGAGCAGTAGTCCGACGATGATTATCAACCCGGGCGCGCCGCTGACAGGCGGAGGAGCTTCGCGGCTGTGGATTGACGCATGCGCGTATGATCCCGCCGTGACGTGGCCGTCTTCGGGGGCAAAGAACAAGGTGATAGAGGCGCATTTTTCAAGCGCGGGGCGCGGTTTTGAGATTGAGTCTCTTGTGCGTAATCCGATTCCTTACGAGACTTATAGCGGCTGGGTTGTTCCCGATCGAAATTATTTGGCGCAGTATAAGGGGGAGAATCGTTTTGAGATTCGACTGGCCGACACGTCGCATTCAAGGGGCTTGCGATTGGGTTATGCTTACAGCATTTCCAGCGACAGGGTGGAGTTGACGCAAGCGGGCGATGCGACGTTGACCGCGCGCGGCACGGCGCGTTTTGAAATTCCGGCGGAGTTGCAGTGGACGTTGCAGATGGATTATTACATCAAGACTTCTTGCGATTTTGACGATCCCGCAAGCGAGCGCAATGTGGCGCACGCGCATCATGAAGCGACGTTGAAGACTAAGATTTTTGACGCGAAAGTTGACGGCGATTATAAAGACCAGCCGATTTTTAATTTAGGCGTGGTGATTGTGCTGGGCACGGATCGGGTGGACATGAATCAAGGGTTGATGGATGCCGGCATGGAGAGGCATGTGGCGAATTTGTGGGAGCAGTTGGATAATTTTGTTCATCCCGAGGAGCAGTGGCAGATGTACCCCGTCCGCTTGGATGAAATTTCTATGAAGGCGACGAAGCGAAACGGGCGGATTGATTTTCAGTTGAGCAATCAGTATCCGACGTTGACGTATGTTGATCCTTTTGTGGATCGGGTTTTGGAGGAGTTCACTGAAGCGCAGTCGCCTGCCGACATTACTCAAACGCTGACGGCGACGCCGGTTTAGACGCCGAGGAGTTTTTTGACGGAGGCGAGGGCGTAGTCGCGGTTCATTTTGGCGATGAAATCCAGAGAGATGTCTTTGGGGCAGACGGCTTGGCATTCGCCGATGTTCGTGCAGTTGCCGAAGCCTGCGGCGTCCATGGCTTGAGTCATGGTGAGAACGCGGCGGTCTTTCTCCGGTTTGCCTTGCGGCAAGAGATTGAGATGGGAAATTTTGGCGGCGACGAAGAGCATGGCGGAGGCGTTGGGACAGGCCGCAGCGCAAGCTCCGCAGCCGATGCACGCGGCGGCGTCCATGGCTTTTTCTGCGATTTCGTGTTGGATGGGGATAGCGTTGGCGTCAATCGTCACGCCCGTGTTCACGGAAATGTAGCCGCCGGATTGGATGATCGTGTCGAACGGCGCGCGATCTGTGATCAGGTCTTTGATGACGCGGAAGGGTCTGGCGCGGAAAGGCTCGATGGTGATGGTTTCGCCGTCTTTGAAATGGCGCATGTGGAGCTGGCAGGTGGTGGTTTTGCGTTGACCGTGCGGGACGCCGTTGATGACGAGCGAGCATATGCCGCAAATGCCCTCGCGGCAATCATGGTCAAAGGCGACAGGGTCGCTGCCGTCGTTCACGAGTTGTTCATTGAGCGTGTCGAGCATTTCCAAAAAAGAAATATCTTCCGAAACGTCTTGGAGGGAGTAGGTCTCGAGGCCGCCTTTGGCGTCGCTGGTTTTTTGCCTCCAGATTTTGAGAGTGAAGTTCATGGGTTACTTGTAATTGCGGACGATCATCTTCGTTTGTTCGTAATAAAGCTCTTCTTTGTGCTTTTTTGGAGGGCGATTGTCGCCTTGAAATTTCCACACGGCGACGTGCGCGAAGTTAGCGTCGTCGCGCTTGGCTTCGCCGTCAGGCGTTTCATATTCCTCACGGAAATGGCCGCCGCAGGATTCGCGCCGTTCAAGGGCGTCGCGGCACATCAGCTCGGCGAATTCGAGGAAGTCCGCCACGCGGCCGGCGCGTTCCAGTTCGGGGTTGAGTTCTCTTGCGCCGCCGGTGACGCGCACGTTTTTCCAAAATTCTTCGCGCAGAGCCGGGATGAGTGAAAGAGCTTTTTGCAGGCCGCGTTCGTTGCGCGCCATGCCGCAGTGTTCCCACATGATTTTGCCCAGTTCGATGTGGAACGAGCGGGCGGAGCGTTTGCCGGGGACGGAGAGGAGCCGTTTGGTGCGGTCGCGCGTTTCTTGGAGAGCGTCGCGGAATTCAGGGGCGTCAATGTTGGGGCAGCCGAGCGGGATGGAGGCAAAATAATTGGCGATGGCGACGGGGATAATGAAATAGCCGTCGGCGAGGCCCTGCATCAGCGCGGATGCGCCGAGGCGGTTGGCGCCGTGGTCGGAGAAGTTCGCTTCGCCCAGAACGAAAAGGCCGGGGACGTTGCTCATGAGATCATAATCCACCCAAAGACCGCCCATCGTATAATGCGGCGCGGGGTAGATGCGCATGGGCGTTTTGTAAGCGTTGTCGCCGGTGATGCGCTCGTACATTTCAAAAAGATTGCCGTAACGTTCTTCAATCGCGGTTTGGTTGAAGCGGCGAATGGAATCGGCAAAGTCCAGATAAACGCCTGAACCGCCGGGGACGATGCTGTGGCCCGCGTCGCAAGCTTCCTTGGCGGCGCGCGAGGCGATGTCGCGTGGGGTCAGGTTGCCGAAGGCGGGGTATTTGCGTTCGAGAAAATAATCGCGATTTTCTTCGGCAATTTCTTGAGGGTCTTTGCCGCAGTCTTCTTTTTTCTTGGGCGCCCAAATGCGGCCATCATTGCGCAAGGATTCAGACATCAGCGTCAGCTTCGATTGGTGCTCGCCGTATTGGGGGATGCAGGTGGGATGGATTTGGGTGAAGCAGGGATTGGCGAAGCCCGCGCCTTTTCTGTAAGCGCGGTGAAGGGCGGTGGCGTTGCAGCCGCAGGCATTGGTGGAAAGGAAAAAGACGTTGCTGTAACCACCGGTGGCGAGGATGACGGCGTCTGCGCTCCACGGGCGGATGTCGCCGGTTTCCAAATCGCGTGTGACGATGCCTTTTGCGTGGCCGTCTGATAATACGACGTCCAGCATCTCGTGGCGGTTATGCATTGTTACCGTGCCGAGGGCGATTTGACGGCTTAGAGCGGAATATGCGCCGAGGAGCAGTTGCTGGCCCGTTTGACTGCGCGCGTAAAAGGTGCGGCTCACTTGCATGCCGCCGAAGGAACGGTTGGCGAGGAGGCCGCTGTAATCGCGGGCGAAGGGCACGCCTTGCGCGGCGCATTGGTCAATGATGCGCACGCTTAGTTCGGCGAGGCGGTAGACATTGGCCTCGCGCGCGCGGAAATCGCCGCCTTTGAGCGTGTCGTAAAAAAGACGCTGCACGCTGTCGCTATCATTTTGGTAGTTCTTGGCTGCGTTGACGCCGCCTTGCGCCGCGATGCTGTGCGCGCGCCGAGGGCTGTCATGGAAGCAGAAGCAATCCACGTTGTA
Source organism: bacterium (assembly GCA_043805085.1). Classification (GTDB taxonomy): domain Bacteria; phylum Verrucomicrobiota; class Verrucomicrobiia; order Methylacidiphilales; family Verrucolacustridaceae; genus JAZDII01. The sequence continues at coordinate 5,960 of JAZDII010000086.1, read as the reverse complement.
ACCAAGCTCTCCTAAAGTGGCGGCGGCGGAGCTTCCGGCCAAGCCGGAGCCGACGACGATGACGCGCCGCTTGCGGCGGTTGGGCGGGCTGACGAGTTTGCTGCTGGACTTATGGTGTTCCCATTTTTCCACCAAGGGGCCGTCGGGAATGTGAGCGTCGAGGTTCATATCACTTTAAAAATCCTGTTAGCACGGCGACGGGGATGATGGCAAAGCCGATGAAAAGAAACCAGCCGTAGGCCGCGCCGGCTTTATCAAGGATGAAACGCCACTTGTGATTTCTCAAGCCCACGCTTTGGAACATGCTGCCGATGCCGTGGGCGAGGTGAAAGCAAAGCAATCCCATGGCGATGATGTAAGAAACAGACAGCCACGGAATGGAAAAAGAGGAAATCATCATGGCGTAGACATCAAATACTTTCACTATCTTGTCGTTAATCTCCATCGTCACTCTGGGAAGGGTAATGTCGTAAGGTTCCGGCGTGATGCCCAAGGTGAAATTAGCCAAGTGAAAGACGATAAACGCCAAAAGAAGCGCGCCTGTGAGGGGCATCGTGCGCGAGGCCCATGAGGCTTCCACGGCTTTCTTGACGCGGTAACCTTTGGGGCGAGCGAGAAGATTTTCCGTCGTCAGCCATGCCGCTACGACAATGTGAACCAGCGCGCATGTGGCGAGGCCGAGTCGGAATCCCCAGAAAATAGGCCATGGCAAAGTGTGCAGATGATAGCCGTAGGCGTTGATGGTTTCTTTTCCCAGAAAAATTTGCAGATTGCCGACCATGTGAACGAGGGCAAAAAGGGACAACGCGCAGCCTGTAACGGACATGAGGTATTTGCGGCCAAGAGAGGAGGCAAAAAATGTCCAGAGTTGTTTCATTCAAAAGGGAAAGGGTAAGTTCCGTTGCGCTGCTGTCAAGCAAGGGGCGGCAGCGGTGGTGTCCTTAATTTGAGTGATTATCCCCTCGCCACCGTCAACACAGCCACTTCCGCCGCGCCGGATTTGCGCAAGGCGCGTGCGCAGGCGTCGGTGGTGGCGCCGGTGGTGAAGATGTCGTCAATGAGAAGGAGTTTCGCGCCCCGAACATTTGCACCGATTTTGAGGGCGTAAGCGTTGCGTTGGTTTTGAAAACGTTCGCTGCGGCGCAAACGGGTTTGGGTTTTTGTTTTTTTGATTCGTTTGAGACAATCGAGCAAGGGGGAGCCTGTTTGACGCGAGAGGCGGTGCGCAAGTTCCTTAGCTTGGTTAAAACCGCGCGCCCATTTCCTCGACCAATGAAGCGGCACGGGCGTGATGCCGTCGAAGGATTCGTCGGCATAAAAGCGGCGATAGCCTTCTTCCAGCCATTGAGAAAGCTGGGGGAGGTGATGAAATTGGCGTTCGTATTTGAAGGCGTGGATGGTTTCTCTGACGTAACCAGCGGAGACATAAGGCGCGCGCGCTTGGCGGATGGCCCATGTGTGGGTTTGGCAAGAGCGGCAAATAAAGGCGGCGGCGATTTGGCCTTCAAAAGGTTCGCCGCAACGCTGGCAAAGGGGTGGTTGGAGGACGGGCAGTTCATCCGGCGGCGGCTCGGCGGGATAAACAAGATCAAGAAGACTTTTTAGCCAGATGTTCATCGTGTCGGTTGTTGGTGTCGGGACGGCGCGAGAAAAACGGCGAGCAAACCAAACAGGAGAAAAATGGCCCACGCGCCCGTTGTGACGGTTTCTCCAAACCAAAAATTAGGCAGCAAGGGCGAGGGGATGGTTAAGCTTTCGCCGCATTTGAGGATCAGTATCCAGCCTGTGTGCAAGCCAATCGCCAGCCATAAGCTACGCTGTCTCCACACGGCGGCGCAAAGGATCAATCCCACTAAAAACAAGCTGAACCAATGCGGCAGAATTTCCACTGTTTGAGAGAGCGTGGGCAGGATGCCGCCCCACGCTTCCCAGCCGCTTTGCCAGTGAATGGGGAGGGCGACGTTTTGAGCTTTGAGGAAATGCGCGTCGGCAAAGAACGCGGATAAAAGAACCGCCCAGAGACCGGCCCATTTGCCGAGTTTTTCCCGCAGCGCGTGAAAGAAGAGGCCGCGAAAAAGCAGTTCTTCTAAAAATCCGACGACGAGCGCGGTGGCAAGGAACGCCGCGATTTTTTGTCCTCCTAAATTATTGAGCCATGCGCGCGCGCCGCCGATGAGGTGCAATGAAAAGAGGACGGCCATCGTGGCGCAGCCTAAAGCAAGGCCGCGCAGCCATTCCTTTTTCCAAGCCGGGTCGGCCAGTCCGAGTTGTTTCCATGACGCCACGCCCCAGTAACGCGCCAAGGGCCAGAGCGAGACCAGCGCGCTGATCATGACCATGCGGTTGAACACGCGGCGGAAGGGGAAAACGCGCGGCATCCAGCTGTCCACTATCCAGAAAACCGGCGGGGAAAGAACTGCGCTTAATAAAATGACGGCGAGAAGGAAGAAGACCGCGCCAAGAATTGCTTTTTTCATGTTTTAGGGTGTTGGCGAACAATTTACTGCTTGCGGCCAAGGCGTAAATAAAGTTCGTTAGTGCGCGTCAAGTTGACGCTGGATGAAAAAGGTTCTCATTTTATTGGCTTGCATCGGGTCTTTTGTGGCAGGCGGCGCGGTGGCTTATTTTGCCGTGAAGCCTGTTTTGGAGCGCAAAAGAGAGGCGGTGAATTCTTTTCAATTTATTCCAAGAAAGCTCGCTCAAAACCAGTCGCCTAAGTTAGAGAAAATGATTCCTAAAACGCCGCCCGCGCCGCAGCCTGTTGTTTTGAGGTCGGATGAGGCGGCGGAAGCGGCGGATTTGCTTCAGAGCAATTTTTTCGATGCGCCGTTCCTTGCGGGCGCGAGTATCAACGCGAGTAATGTTCAGGAAATGGTGGGGAAATTAGGCGCGCGGGTGAGGTTGGGGGATGGGCCGACGCCTTTGCCTTCGGAATTTTTGGCGATCAAACCGGAATTGATTTTTGAGGGGGTTGGATATTGGCGTGTGGCGAGTTTTTCAGAGCAAGGTATTTTGAGGTTGATTGAGGCGTGGTATCACTGGCGCGCGGGCGGGTTGAAGGGGCTTGTGATAGATTTAAGGGATTTTCAGGCAATGAATGATTATGGGGGAGGGGCGGACTTTGCCGGATTATTGACGTCGCCCAACACGCCGCTTTTTTCCATGCAGGGGGTGAAGTTTTCCCAAAAAGTTTTTTACAGCGCGCGCCAACCGTTGGAGGGGTTGGACAAGTTGCCGGTGATTGTGTTGATCAATGGAAACACGCGCGGCGCGGGCGAGGTTTTAGCTGATCTTTTGAGGCGTTATGCCAAGGCGATTCTTGTCGGCCAACCTACGGCGGGGGAATCCGCGCTTTATACGGAGACGAAGTTGAAATCGGGCCGGTTTTTGCGTCGCGCCACGGCGGTTGTTGTGACGAGCGGCGGCGAAACGCTTTTAGGCCGCTCTGTGGAACCGGATATTTGGATTGAAGAAGATGCGGCGGTTCAGAGTTTGGCGTTGAAACGAGGCTATGAGCAAGGCATGGCGTCGGTCGTGAAGGAAGCGCCGAAGCGCAAGCAGTTGAATGAAGCTTCGCTGGTGCAAGAAGGAGGCGCGGAGTTGGAGGCGTGGGTGGATTCGCAGCAGCAGAGTGTGAAGGATGTTTTGGAAGATTCCACGTTGCGCCATGCTTTGGATATTATCCAAGGCGTCGCGCTTGTTTTTCCTTCGCGTTAAAAAAGGTTACTTGGACGGGGCGGTTGAGGCTGCCCAAGTGGCATGGGTGTCGCCGTTGATGTGGCCGGCGGAGAGCAGAGCATCGAGCCGTCTTTGGAAGGTGACGCATCCTTCTGTGGAACCGCTTTGGATGGCGTAATCTACATCATTGGGCGTGCCGCGCGCGATGGCCGCGCGGGATTTTGAATTAAGAACAAGCAACTCGTAAAGCAAAGCCGCGCGGTTTGTGCCGGGCAACAGGCGTTGGCTAATGATCATGCAAAGGGAAGTGGACAGTTTTTTGCGGATGTTTTCCTGTTCTTCCATTGGAAATTCGATGGCGATGCTTTCCATTAAATCTTTGATGCGCATGACGTGAACCGACGCGATGACGAACATGCCCGCGGCGCAAGCTTGGAGGGCGGCGCGGATGGATTCAGGCGAGCGCAGTTCACCGACCATGAGCAGGTCAATCCTCTCGCGCAAGCTGCCGAAAATGCCCGCTTCCCATGAATCTACTTCCACGCCCACTTCGCGTTGGGTGACGAAGTGGTGGGGCTGGTTAAAGGGATATTCGATGGGGTCTTCCAGCGTCACGACGCGCCCGCCGATGTGTTTGCAGTATTCTTCAATCATCGCGGCCAGCGTGGTGGATTTGCCGGAGCTTGTCGGCCCGCAAACCAGCACAAGCCCGCCGTCGCGCACGTTGTCGAGGACAAGCTGGGGAAAGTTGATGCTGGTGACGCCGATGCTGTTGAGGGAAAGCCCGACTTGATTGAGAATGCGCAGGTTCAAGGTGAAGCCGTAACGGTCTTTAGCGGGGTGGCCACGGAGCAGAAGGGGAGCTTCTTTATCGCCGCGCGGCAGGGAAACAACGAAGTCGCCCACGCGGGAGGCGACGCCCTGCACGCGGCCCAGCGCGCCGGCGGCTTTACCGTCCTCGATCATCCGCACCAGCGTGATGGTGTCGGGGACGGCAGTCGGGATGTTTCTCCAAACGCGGTTGGCCAGCACGCGCATCGTGCGGCGTTCCGCTAGGAAGATGTCCGTGATGGAGGGGTCGAGCTTGGAAATCTCCGCGATCGCCTGAAAAGAAATCGGCGTGTGACTTAAAAATTGAAATGTTTCTTCTCTCATGCCAGACGTTCAAAGTAGTAACGGCGTTTTGTGAAAGCAAAACAAAATTCACGGAATTTGCGGAAGTTTTTTCCGTAGTTGGCTTTTTTTGTTCGGGAGGGTAGCGTCGGTATTCTATTTTATGTCAGAAAATGTCAGTGAATTGTTTGCGTTGAGGCGGGAGAAGGTGGAGGCGTTGCGGCGGTTGGGCGTTGATCCTTTCGGATGCGCTTTTCCGGACGCAGAGTCGTCCCAATCCATTCTCGGAAATTTTTGCGCGGATCGGAAGGCGCGTTTTGCTGGGCGCGTGATGTCGCACCGCGATATGGGGAAGAGTCATTTCCTTCATCTTCAAGATCAAGAAGGCAAGTTGCAGGTGTATGTGAAGACGACGGAGCTTGAGCCGAAGCAAGGCGAGGCGTTCAAGCTGGTGGACATCGGCGATTTCATCGGCGTGGACGGCAAGCTTTTTGAGACGAAGACGGGCGAGAAGAGCGTGCGCGTGGAGTCGTTCACGTTTTTGAGCAAGGCGATTTTGCCTTTGCCGGATAAATGGTGCGGGTTGACGGATGTGGAGGCGCGGTATCGGCAGCGTTATTTGGATTTGATTTGCAATGAGGAAGTGAAGAAAACGATGTTGTTGCGCAGCCGCATGGTGCGCGAGATTCGGCGGTTTTTTGACGAGCGCGGTTTTGTGGAAGCGGAGACGCCGATGATGCAGGCGGTGGCGGGCGGCGCGGCGGCGCAGCCTTTTGTGACGCATCACAAGGCGTTGAATCTGGAGCTTTATTTGCGCATCGCGCCGGAGCTTTATCTGAAGCGGCTGCTCGTGGCGGGTTTTGAGAAGGTGTTTGAGATCAACCGCAATTTCCGCAACGAAGGCGTTTCGCGGAAGCATAATCCGGAATTCACGATGTTGGAGGCTTACTGGGCTTATGCGAATTTTGAAAAGATGGCGGATTTAGTGGAGGAGTTGATCGTTCATATCGCGGAGAAAGTTTGCGGCAGGTTGAAGATTGAGCACGCCGGTTATGTTGTGGATTTGACGCGGCCTTGGAAGCGGAAGCGTTATCATGATTGCGTGCGCGAGGCGGCGGGGGAGGGTTGGTTTCAGCTTTCTTCCGAGCAGCGCCGGGAGCGTGCGGCGA
>JAZDII010000085.1:0-38424 GCA_043805085.1 bacterium | reverse complement strand
AACGCTTCCTCGCCGCCCCGCGTGAGACGCAAAAACAAAATCCGAAAAAACGCGGACGCCCTTTGCAAAAATGGCAAACCAAACGCGACGCGGCCTTGCTTGAAGTCCTTTACAGCACCGGCATGCGCCTGAGCGAAATCGCGGCGATGCAATGGAGCGACGTGGATTTTCGCACGGGCGGCGTCCGCGTCGTGGGCAAAGGCAAAAAAGAACGCGTGACGATTTTAGGAAAACCGGCTCTCCAAGCTCTTCAAACCTACCGCGACGCCTTACCTCAAAAATGGGTCGCGCAAACCGATTGCATTTTTCTCAACCCTTCCGGCCAACCCCTCACGGGACGCGCCATTCAGACATTGTTTAAAAAATATCTCGCCCAAGCTGGATTAGACAGTTGCTTCTCCCCTCACAAAATCCGGCACTCCTTCGCCACGCACATGCTCGACCGCGGCGCGGACTTGCGCTCCCTGCAAGAACTCCTCGGCCATTCCAATTTAGAGACAACGCAAATCTACACCCGCGTCACCGCGGAACGCCTCCGCCGCGCCTACCAAAACGCCCATCCGCGCGCTTAACGCTTTAACCCCAACACCGAGTAATGCCTTCCCGTCTTTCCCTTCTCTGCGCGGTAAGAATAAAAACGCGATAAATCAGCCGCCGTATTCCAGCCTTCATCGTGAAAAAAACCGACGCCCGCGCGACGCGCCTGCCGCGCAATCTCGCTCGCAAAATCCGTTTCATAATGCGGAGGCCGAATGCAAGGCCCCAAAACAACGCGCACATCTTTTGCGCGCGTATGAAAACTTTTTTCCATCGCGCGAATGGTCGCCGTCAAAACATCCGCCTCCGTTCCTTTCTTGCCGGAATGAACAAGACCGATGGCGCGTTGAACAGAATCAAAAAGAAAAACCGGCCCGCAATCCGCCGTGCGAATCACAAGCGAAACTTCCGCGTCCCGCGTAATGAGCGCATCCACATCGGGAACTGTTTGACCTCGATGAGAACAATCCACCAAAGCGACTCGGCTGCCGTGCGGCTGTTCCGCTAAAACAAACGACGCGGCGGAAAAACCGCAATTTTCCAGCGTCTTCACAGAAGACCCTCTCTCATCGCGCAAAGTAAAAGCGTGGCGCAAATCAGGCAACACAAGAGGTTGAAACGTTAAATAGCTCATGACTCGTGAGAGATTTTAATCGGCGCAGCCGTGGCGCGTTCCAAGTCCGCCACGGCGAGGTTATAATCGTAACGCGCCTGCAACTCATTGGTTTTCGCCTCCGTAAGCGCCGTTTGAGCGGCGAGAACATCCAGTTGCGTGCCGACGCCCGCGTCAAAACGCGCCCTCGCCAACCGCAAACTTTCCGTCGCCTGCTCCACATTTTTTTGCTGGGAAACAATCAACTCCTGCGCCTCCTGCCACTTGAAAAACGCTTGGCGCGTCTCTAAATCAACGTTGCGCCGCGTTTCCTCCGCAGTCAGCACAGAGGTCGCCAGCTTAGCCTGCGCCTGATCCGTTTTTCCCTTCGTAAGAAATCCGTCAAAAATATCCCAGCTTCCTTGCACTCCCACAGACCAACCGCCCGTTTCTTCTTTCAAATTGGAACTCGTGCGGTCTGAACGCTCGTCATAACCGCCAAACGCCGAAATGCGCGGCAAATAACCGGCGTCGCTGACATCCACTTCCTTTTTCTGAATCTCAATTTGCCGCAACGCCGCTTGAAGTTCGGGACGACTACTCACCGCCGTCTCAACGGCTTCTTCCAAGGAATACTGCGTCGGGTTGAAAGAAAGCTCGCCTACAACCTCAAACGGCGGCTCTTGCCGTCCCATGTCGCCGTAATCCATCGCCAAAAGCTGCGCCAATTCCACTTGAGCTAGCCGATAATTATTCCTAGCGCGAATCAACTTTGGCCGGGCATTTGCCAATTCCACTTCCGCGCGCAACACGTTAAACTTCGTCGTCGTCCCCGCCTCAAACCGCTTCCGTTGGTGATCCAACTCCTCTTCAAGAAGTTTGACCGATTCTTCCTGCGTCTGAATCATCGAACGTTGGAGCAACACATCGTAAAAATCCTTTTTCGCCGCAAAAATGATGCGATCAATCGTTTTATTCAACTCCGCAAAAGCGTTCTGATGCGTCAGCTCGGCCATATCCATCGCCGCCGCAACAGAACCGCCGGCGTAAATCAACTGCGTGATTTTGACGCCGCTCGTCCAATAAGTCTGGTTCAATGGAAAAGGCGAGATGCCATTGGCCAACTCTTGCTTTTCACGCGCGCCGCCCGCGCTTGCCGTAACTTTCGGCAAAGCCGCCGCCGTCACTTCCACTTTGACGCCGTTCGCGCGCCGAATTTCTTCCCTCGCGCGCAAAATGTCGGTGTTCTGACGCAGCGCCGTCGCTAAACAATCTTCCAACTTCATGATGCGCGCGTCAGTGGAAGAAGAAATCACTTCCTGCGGTGGCGTTTGTTTTTCTTCAGCACAAACTTTCGCCGAAAATCCCATCACTATCGCCAAGAAAAAACGCAAAAAAAAAAGAGTTCATGAGCGACGACTAAAGCAACCCGCGCTGATGCAAGTCATCCACATTGCCCGAACCAGACGCTGTCACCATATCCATCATAAATTTCAACAAACACACTTCCCATCCGTCATCCACTCCCGTCAAAACAACGGCCAAAGGGTCGTTCTTATCCCGCACTTGTTCTTTGACTTGATCCGCCACGGCTTGAAGCGGCTCGTGAACTTGATAAGTGCGCACGTCCGATTTTTTCACATGAAAACCGTATTTCAAAATGGCCAAGCTCTTCCCTTGCTGGCCCAACGCCTTGGCAAATGATTCCGCCTGCTCCCCAAACCCTTCCAACAACAAACGGGAAAGATGGCTGGGCGTTAAAATCTCCGGACGCTCCGCCAAAATGCGCCCCTCGCGCACGGTGGATTCATCCACAGAATCCATCTCTTCGGTAATCAAGTAATAATTCAACAACGTCGTCCCAAACGTCTCCAAACGCCGTTGCGGCGACAAAACCACCTGCGTGTTTTCTATCGCATACTGAAAATCATCCAGCGAAAACATACAAAAGAAATATACCGCTTTTAAGCGCGCTGGCGATGCCGGATTTTGACGCGGATTATCTTAATTTTAGCAACTTTTTCATCTCGCTTTTCCAATCCCTCCAAGTCGGCGTTTCCGTGGAAACGTCAAAAGCATAGGCAACGTAATTCTCCCCCCAACCTAGCACAGAAGCAGGAGCGGTATTCCACGTCGGATTGGTCACACCCCTGTAAGGAAGCGGCATGAACCACAAAATAAACGATTCCAAACCCTTGATGCCAGACATCGCCAACGGCGCATGCTTCTCGCCGACAAACACCGCCATCAGTCCAGCATTTTCGCCGACGCTGATCTTGCGCCCGTAAGGAACGGAATTTTGCTCCATCGCCGTGATGCGCCATCCGGGCGGCAGCATCGGCACGAGGTAATTCATAAAATTCGTCTGCCAAACATCGTAAGTCAGCGCGTGCATCTTCTGCAGCTCCAGAAGCTGATACGCTCCCGGCTTCATCAAAAACACATGCTTGTGGCCGTCCATAAGCCCATCTTTTTCGGTTATTCCCCTTCGTGCAAGCCCCGATTCCATCACACACGCACCCATGAAAACGTAAAAACTAAAAAAAGTTGTTGCATTTGCATACATTGTGTGCAATGTAATTAAATATGATTTCTGAACCCTCTTTTCCAGACGCCGCTTCAATAGACGAAATTTCTCCCGCTCTTGATCAAGAGCAACAAAACGTTCTTCCCTTTGCCACGGGCTTAAATTTATCCGAGGAAACGTTAACGGCTTTAACAACGCACTGCGAAGAGCGCATCCGCCATCTTTCCATTGAAATGGGGCGCGGCTTGCTCGGCTACTGCGCCGGCTGGATGGGGCAAAGGGAAAAATGGTTGAAGCAATACAACAATGACTGGGCTTACCGAAAAGCCGAAGAAGGCGGCGTTTTCGTCCACTCCAACTACTCAATGAATTTTGCTAAAAAAGTTTGTTCTCAATTGACAGCGCGGACGAACCGGGAATTTTTCGGCTCGGAGCCTTATTTCGCCGTCAAGCCCGAAGGCGCGAACGACGCGGAACTAGCCGACCGTGTCAACCGCCGCAGCCAATGGAAATTTTCCAAGTCCAACGCCAAAGCCGCCCTGCGCGAAGCCGTGAAATACGCCTACATTTTGGGCGAGCGCGTGGTGAAAATTTGCCATCTCCGCAAAGAAAAACGCGCGGTCACGGAAGCGCCCGTCCTCGTGGACGAACAAGGCGACGCCGTTCTCACCGCGTTCGGCAATTACGTGCGCATGGAGGATTGGCTCGAATGCGACGGCTCATGGGTTTGCCGCCATGACATTTCACTGACGATGCCGGAAAACCCGCGATACGAACCACGCATGGTGGAATGGACATCACTGCAATATAACGGCCCGCATCTTTCCGGCGTCCATTTCAGGGATTTTCTTTGCCCCCTTAACGTGGCGGATATTCACGAAGCGGATTTCATCTGCCATCTTTACGACCGCCCGTTGTGGAGCGTCGCTCAAACCTACAACCGCCTCGACCTGCTCCAGCCTCAACAAAAAAACTCGAATTTTTCCGCCATTGTCCGCCGCGCCTTGAACACGCTCCTTTTGGCGGACGCTCAACCCAAATCAGCTTTGACTCAACCTTCTTCCCTGCGCGGTGAAGAAGGTTCTCTTAACAACGCGGAACAAAACCAAATCGTCCAAGTGGCCGAATGTTATTTGAAATACGATGTCAACAACGACGGCTTGCCGGAAGACATTTGCGTCATCCTCGCCATGCCCGCCGACACAAGCCGCAACGCGACGCCGATTTATTACGATTACTGCGCCAACATTCTGCCGAACGGACGCTGGCCGTTTGAAGTCGTGCGGCGCAATCCCGACGAGGGGCGTTGGTATGGCGTCGGCGTGTTTGAAGAATTTAACCATAAACAAGATTTCATTGATCTGCATTTTAACCGCATCAATTTCCGCAACATGACCACCGGCACGGTGAAATTCTGGAAAAGCCGGGACGTGGAAGAAGAACGCGAGCCGTTCACCATCGGCGACGACAAAATCTGGACGCCGAGAGAAAACGCAGAGCCGTCGAAAATCTTCACCGCCGTGCCTCTTCTGGAGCCGACGCAAACGGCGGACTTGGTCATGCGCTACATGATGCAATCGTTCCAACTGGAAGCCGGCGCGTCGAACGAGGTGGACAGCCATTCCGTTGACTTGCCAACAGGCAAAACGGCCACAGGCGTGCTTTCCAATGAAAAAACGGCGGACGAACTGACCCATTCTCAAATTTGCGATTTGGAAGACGGCCTCGCCAAGGTCATCCAAGCCGCCGTTCTCATGGATTATTACCACATGGACGCCGAGGAAACGTATGAATACTTGGAAGGCAACACGGCCAAGTTAGAATGGTTGAGCCGTCAAGACGTGGAAAATCTTTCCATGAACGTGCGCTTGCTTCTCACGCGCCGGCGCAGCCTGCAAACGCTGGCATCCAACGCTCAAGCCATTCAAACCGTCAAAACATACATGGATTTGATGGAACAGGCGCTCAAGCTGAATTTGCCGCTTGAAATCGTCAGCCGCGCGCGCCAGCTCTTCGTGCAAACTCTCAAATCCTTGGAAATCCAAGGAGCGGAAGAAATCTTTTTAGACCCCGCAAAAATAATTTCTCCGATGATTTCAAACAACATGAAGGAAAACGTATGATCGAAGTCTCCCACCGCGTCATGGAAGCCATTGCCGAATCCAAAGAAAAAAAAGCGGCGCGGCTGATCGATCAGGCCTTGGATGAAATCCGCCACATTAACGGCCTCAAACAAAATCCCCACTTTCAATGGTTTCTCGGTCTGGCTCTATCGGAAGTCAGAGAATTAGAGGAAAAAATCCTCGCGCCGCGCTTGGTGAGAGACGAAGACATGCCCGTCGAACGGCTGAAGCTGGTCGAATGGCGCAAGTTTCTCACTCTGCTGGAGCGCAAGGAAACCGAGGCGCGCAACATTTTGGAGCGCGATCTCAAAAACACTTAAGAAAGGAAAAAATGAACCGTTGGCTACGCAATCACTGTTGGGAAATAGGCATTCTTCTTTTAACGATGGCCGTTTTTTACGGCTACGCGCGGCTGCTGCGCACATTGGATTCCGGCATGGCATTGGCAACGGGGAATTTTTTACAAACGGCGATTTTTGGAGCGATGGCTTTTTTCTTCGGCGTTTTTTGCGTTTGGATGGCGCTCGAAGTCGCTTTCAAAGCCTTTAGCCGGTTTATGGACATCGGCCACTTTGAAGATGCTTTTGAAGAACTGCGGCCTCACTCTCAAATCTGCTTTGTTGTGATTACCTTCCTTGCTCTGTTCTACTTTTTTATCCGATGCTGCGAGCTGGCAAAGTAAAAAAACACTCTTACTTCTTCCACGTTTTCTTCTGAATAATCATATCATTTAAATAGTTCGCGTCTTCCGGCGTCAAACCGTAAGGCACAACAAAAAACCTTCCATCCAAAGCCTGATCCATCACCGGCGCGAAAACAACGCGCTGGTTGAAGGCGATAATTAAAACACGCCCCTGATTTTCGTGCGTTAACTTTTTCAATTTTTCCCCGCCGTCAGCAGTCAAGGTGAGCAACACCTTGCCGTCTTTTTGAACCATGGCGACTTCCACGTCTTCTTCTGTCAACCAAGGATCTTTTTCCACACGGATCACCGAGGGCGGATCGGTCAATGCCACGCGAAGCGTGTCTCTCTCCTCTTGATTATCCGTTTGAACATGAAACGCGAGAAGAGGCGGCAATTTTTCGCTCGCGCAGGATACGAGGAAACAAACGGTGATCAAAAACATCAGCCATTTCATTCTCACAAGCGGCAAACTATAAAAAAGCCCTCGTCTTGCAAAGAGAATTCACTGGGGCGTTTGATAAGGGAACAAACCCAGCAAAGAAGCCGGCTGCGCTTTTTCATCCTGCAAGACGCCGTCATAAACCAACCGAATAAGATAACCGCAGTAACGAGCACCCCCTTGCTCGGAGCGCGTGTAAAGCGCGCGCAAGGTTTCCGTATTCTGATCCCGCCATGTTGGTCGCGGGTTGATGAAATAAGCCCTGATTTTGGCGGGGGCAAGATCGCCGTTAGGCCATTGCTCGTAAATAAAAACCTGCACACGCAATTTGCCCGGCTCTAAAAGAGGCAAGGAAGAACTGATGATAAAGTCGAACTGAACCTCCGCCGAATTATCAGGGATGATCGTTGGAAAAGAAAACACCTGCTCAATCGTCACCGCTTTACCCAAAGTGATAATACCTCCCCTCGACACCATCGTCATCGCGCCTTCCCCCTGAAGTTTCGCTTCCAAAGTCTTAATCTTTGCATTAGCCAAGCGCGTGGTTTCGTTCGCTCCTTCTCCCAAGCGAACAACGCGCTTCCAATATTCAAGAGCCTTCGCGCTGTTCCTTCGTCCTTCCTCTAACAAAGCAAAATTAACCAGAGTATTGAGGTCTTCAGGATCAAGCGCGCTTGCCTGCTGGAGCAAATCCTCCGCCTGAAAAAAGTAGCCCTTGGAAATGCATTCGTGCGCTTCATCGTTAAGTTTTAAAATACGCGCGCCTTTGCTTTCTGCGTAAGGATGGCCTGTTAAATTTTTAGAAAAAAGCGTCGCGTCCGCGCCATTGGCGGCGGCATTCACCGCCGCCTGCTTGAGCATGGGGCCCGCAACATCAATTTTAACCGCCGCGCGCCTAAGCCAGAAAACAGAACCTAACGCAATTAATTGAACCAAAATAAAAGCGCCCACCACATACAAAGCAATCGTGTACACACGCGGGCGAATGCGCTTTCTGAAATGAGCTCCTAATGGATTTCCTAACATGATGAGAGATCAGGGCTGAAATGGAGAAGATGCGGCTTGCGGCGCGGGAACAACCGCGTTCGCGTTGGGTATTTGAATCGGCTTCACAGACAATGCTTGGTAGTCTTCTTTGCTAATCAAAAAAGCGTAATGGTCATCATTCAAGCGGACGAGGGCGTTTCGTTCAAATACTTTAGCAAAAATAAGCCGATCCGTTTTCCCCGCGCTTTTGATAGTCAACGTCAAAATCGGATTAGTAAAATCCTTCGGATTGGCCGGACCAACCCAACGAACCGCCTCAAGCCCCCCCAACAACTGGAGTTGCTTGTCAAAAGCTTGGGTATTTACTTTGATTTGGCCGTCTCCCGCCTTCCATTCCCCCTTTCCAACTGACTGCACCGTCAACGCCGCCCCGCCGCCTTCCCATGTCACGCTTTCAACAGCCTCCTCACGAAGTTCAAAAATCTTGGAAGGAAACCACGACCAAAGCTCTGAAGGAAAATGATCCATGATTTCTTTAGGCAACGTTATTCCCGAAGGCTGGCGCGGCGTCTGAACTAAAACCTCATTATTTTTAATGGAACCAAAAACCAGCTTCTCCTCCCGCGCCTCATTTTCTTTTTTTTGCTTATCATTCCAAATGCCCTGCTCTTGAGGCGAAGGCGCGGGCGAGCGCCATGTCACCGTCGCCAACGGTTTACTAAAATCCTTGTCGCTTATCGAAGCGGGATAATTGACCGCGCGCGCCGCAAAAAGCTGGCCGAGAAAGCTGTCCACCTTGGAAAAATCCGCTTGCCTATCCAACCCAACAAAACGCCAAACCGGCCCCTCATCGGGACGCTCCAAGTGATAATGAACATTGCCGTAATCAATCGAAAGCTCCTTGACCTTAGCCGTGTAAGGATAAGACACCACACGCCGATCCCTCACCTTATTCAAAACATCTCCCAACTCTTCCAGCGCGCTCGTTGGCAACGTAAAAACGGCGGGGCGAGAGCCGTAGACGGCAAAGACAGATTGCAGATCACCCGGCACGATAAAGCCGATTTTCAGCGTTCGAGTTTGCTTAAAATCTGAAACTTCCAAAATCAAATTCGGCGTCGTTAATCCGTAGGTAGCCGAAGCCGCGTCCGTTTCGGAAACAAACTTCACCGCGTGAAAATCCAAAACCTTTTCGAGAAAATTCTTCACCCGCTCTGCGTCAGCTTGCGTCACCAACGGCTTAGTAATCTTCCATGAACCATCATCCTCCCGCTTGACTTCCACCTCTTGCTGCTCGCGGCGCATGACAATGCCGGTGATAAGAGGAACATGAAAATCAAACACCTCGTGACTGCGCCAATCGTTAAGGTCCTTTTTAAAAAATTCAGCGATGCTTTGATCAATGACAATAATCTCCCGCTTCTTCTTGCCGCCCGACAGCAACGCATACACGCCGCCCGGCACGGGAGTCTCCCTGCCAATGGCCAACGTGCGGGAACCATCTTTCGTCTTAAACTCCAGTTTGCCGCGAGGCTCCTTCAATCCAAACTGCTCCAACTCCCGATCAAAATCGGGCCATTTTGCGATCGTGTCCAACCTCTGCGCCATATCTAAATTCAACAGCATATCCCGCACAACTTCCTCATCCGCCGGAAAAGCAATGGGTTTTTCCATAACCCACGCCTCATCTCTTTTGATAAAAACAAAACTTTCCTTGGGTTGAGTCAACTCCATGCGCTGAATTGCCTCCTTCTTAAAAGGAATGACCCGCCGCGCCTGCTTCTCCAACTCCGCCGTATTCGGCGCATGCCAAACGTCCAAGTAA
Source organism: bacterium (assembly GCA_043805085.1). GTDB lineage: Bacteria > Verrucomicrobiota > Verrucomicrobiia > Methylacidiphilales > Verrucolacustridaceae > JAZDII01. The sequence goes on along the minus strand of JAZDII010000085.1, from coordinate 28,709 downwards.
ATATAAACGCCAAGGGCGGCGGCAATAACGCCCAATAAGAGAGACGAGCGAATACCCATCTTATTTACGACGGCTCCACCAAACAAAAACGCCCGACGCTGCCCCGCAAAAAGGAATGATGATTAAAATAAACAAAGCGAGCGTCTGGCGTTGCGCCTCCGTCAGCGTCAGCTTGAACTCTTGCGGAACTTTAGCGGTGATGCCCAGCGCCTGCTGCTTTTGCAGCATCCAATTCATCGCGTTAAGAAAAAAATCCGCCTGCAACGCGCCAAGCTGACTATCGAGAAGAAAATTCGACGCGCCCACAGCGACAATCTTTGCCCCCTGCAAACTCACCTGCCCCCCCTGCACCGCGCCTGTGTCAATGACCACGGCCAACGGCAACGGCCCCGCGCGATCTTTATTTTTATCAAACTTCGGGGCCGCCGATGGCTTCTGCAAATCCGCGTACGCCGTTTCGCCCCACGCCTTCTCCGTCGTTTGAATCAACACTGTCACTTCAGGCGCGTTTTGATCCACGGGTCTGTTGGGCTGCTCCCTAACCGTCAAAGAACGGCTCGCGCCCAACGGCAAATCGCTGCCCGTCTGCTGAATCCAAGCAATAATAGAGTGCGCGCCGAACATGCTGCCGATGGCGTCCATAGAAACGCCTTGCACCAACCCTTCCGAAGACAGCCCCACCACAGGCTGCAAAATAAAATCGTCGTCAAACACAACGCCGTAAGATTCAAGAAAATTTTCCAACCCGCTCTTATGCTGCGGACCTAACAACAAAAACAAACGGCCATTGCGCTCTAAGTAAGACTTCAGACTGGCGATTTCATCCGCCGTAAAAGGAAACTGCGGCCCCGCAATAACCACCATATCCGCATCTTGAGGCACGCCGCCCGTCTCCGTCATGTTCAACCGCAACGCCTCCGCATTCTGCCCTTTAATGCGATCCGACAACGCCGAAAACTCCCCCAAAGACGGCTCGCCGTGCCCCGCCGTAAAATAAACCTTCGCCGCCTTCCCCTGCGTCAACGCCATCAGCGCGCCGGTAATCTCCTGCTCTCCCTTGAACGCTTGCACCGTCGGCGCTTTACTCTCCATCAAACCGGAACTGTCCCACGCCGCCAACTCCGCCACCTTCAACACCCGCGATTGCTCGCCATATTCCACAATCAAAACATCCTCGTTATCCGTCAGCTTAAAACGAGAAACCAACGCGCGCACAATCTCCACATCGGTGAACAAATTAACATTGCGAACGATGATCTTGCCTTTGCTCTGGTACGCATATTCCTTGAGCAGATTTTCCACATCATCTCGAATGAGACCCGCCAGCACATCCGGCTCTTGAGCGGCAAGGAGCGTAATCGTCACCGAACCGGGCAAATGATCCAGCGCCTTCATGCTCTGCTCGGACAAAGTAAGGTAGCGGTTAATGGAAAAATCTTTCCGCGCGTATTTTTTGTAGCCGATGAAATTGACCGCCGCAAAAATGAACAAAATAAAGAAAAGCGAGGCCGCGTGGCTTAACCTCAACTGCAATTTAGAAGAACCGGCCATAACTTTACCCCTTAAGACGGCGCGACATCAGCACGCGATGCGTTAACACCAAAAACAACAACGTGCCGGACAAATAAAAAACCACAGGCCGCGTGTCAAAAAAACCACGGCTGAACTGCTTCATATGCTCCAGCGTGAAAATATAATTGATCATATCCTTCAACGCCGCATCCCGAAGCATGTAAGAAAGAAACCCGATAAAGAAAAGAAGCGCGATGACGGTGAAAGACATCATCGCCGCCACAATCTGATTCTTCGTCAACGAAGAAGCAAACAGGCCGATGGAAATCCAAAACATGCCGACCAGCGACACCATCCCGTAAGCCAAGATAACAGGCCCCCACACCACCGGCATTTGATGCTTGGTCACCGCCTGAAAAACCGCCAGATAAAATAACGTCGGCGCCCACATCAAAAGATAAATGCCCACCGCCGCAAAAAACTTCGCCAGCACAACATCCCATTCCTGAATAGGAGCCGTCAACAAAGGCTCAATCGTGCCCATCTTATACTCGTCTGAAAAAAGCCGCATCGTCAACGCCGGCGTCAAAATAATCAGAATGATCCAAAAATAAAAAATATAGAAAAAAATCTGCATCACCGTGAAATCCCTCACCCCCTCCGCCACCATATGCGCGCATTGCATAAAACAAAAACCATTCACCAACGCCATGCACACGAACGTGACGTAAGCAATCGGCGAAAGCAGCAGCGCACCGAACTCCCGCCTTAGTTGAACAAAAAAAGCTTTCGACATAACCTACTCCTGCGTCAACTCCACAAAAACATCCTCCAACGTCGCCCGCCCACTGCGGAACTCCCTCAACGGCCAATTTTCTTTCCTAATAAGCTCATCCACCGCCTGCCGGATATCCTCCCCCGGCGCAGCCATGCACTCCAAAGAAACCCAACCCGCGCGGTCGCTCCTCACCTCCACGCCTGATAAATGCGGAATCTTTTCCAACTTCTCCACGGCGGAAGCGACGGCGGCTTTCACTTCAAGAAACAATGAACCGCTCTGCACCTTCTTCTGCAAATTCTCAATCGTGTCCGAAGCCTCAATCACGCCCTTATTAATAATCAGCGCACGACTGCACACCATCTCCACCTCCGACAAAATATGCGTGGAAAGCAAAATCGTGCGTTCCTTGCCCAATTCCTTAATCAACTCCCGCGCCGTGCGGATTTGATTGGGGTCAAGCCCAGCCGTCGGCTCATCTAAAATCAACAACTCCGGCTCATGCACCAACGCATCCGCCAAGCCCACCCTTTGACGATACCCCTTCGACAGCGACCCGATAATCTTTTTGCCGACATCCGCCACCCCGCACTGGTCCATCGCCAAACTTACGCTTTCACGAATCTGATTGCGCTCCACCAACTTAAGAGCAGCGCGATATTCAAGATATTCCCGCACCCTCATTTCGTAATAAAGCGGGATATTCTCCGGCATGTAACCAATCTTCTTGCGCACCTCCAAAGACTCCGTCAGGACATTGTAACCGGCAATCTTCACCATCCCCGACGTCGCCGGCAAATAACCCGTTAAAATCCGCATCGTCGTGCTCTTTCCAGCCCCGTTTGGCCCTAAAAAACCGACAATTTCGCCCTTATCCACCGTGAAACTGATATTCCTTACCGCATCCACCCCCGCATACCGCTTCACTAAATTTGTTACACGAATCATAGCCGAAAACCTTACAAAGTAAAAAATCCCATCCCGCCTTGTCAAGTTAAGAGCTTGGCCACAAGCGAAACGCTTGGCCGTGTTCCGCCCACCATCGCCCGCCGAAGAACAGCCATATTGCCGCCGCCAACGCCAAGGACGGCCCAAACGGCATGCGCACTCCCAACACCTTCCTGCGCTTCACCAAAAGAACAATCCCGACAGCCGTCCCTATAAATGAAGCAACCACAACGGTGAACACAACCGCCTGCCACCCCAAAAACGCCCCCATCGCTGCCATCAACTTCACATCGCCCAATCCCATCGCCTCCTTTTTCAAAACCAGTGTACCGATAATAGCGATAAGAAAAAGACCGCCCCCCCCGACGGCTATGCCCAAACCGCTCCGCATAACAGCCTCCCAACTGGACAGCGTCCCGTGCAATTGAGGAACAAAAAAACTCAAAACCAAACCAACCGGAATCCCTCCCAGCGAAAACTCATCCGGCACGATGAAATGATCCAAATCAATCAACGCCGTCACAATCAACCCGCAAAAAAACAATGTATAAACCACCGCTACCGCCGACGGATACAACGCCCACAACCCCGCCACGCCCACCGCCGTCCCCGCCTCCACCCACATATAGCGCGCGTCAATCCGCGTCCCGCAACATGCCGCCCGTCCCTTCAACCACAGCCAGCTAACAATAGGAATATTGTGATACCACCGGATCGGCGCCCCGCACGCCGCGCAGTGCGACCCCGGCTGAAGAAGAGACCTGTGAAGCGGCAGCCGATAAATGCACACATTGAGAAACGATCCCAAGCACGCCCCAAGGAATCCCGCTAAAAGAACCACTTCCAACATTGTCGCAGTCTGGCGAACTCGACGCGTGAATCAAGAGGTAAAGGATGAACCTTTCCTCGACTTGAGCTTCCTTTGAAGGTAAGCTGACGTTGTGAATCCGTCGGACTCGTTTATGGAAGGCCTAGCGGAAAGAATGAAGGATTCTTTTCGCGGAACGCATCATGCCGATTTTGTCGTCGGCAGTTTGATGCCTTCCAAACGCGCAGTGGAACAAATCATCCACCGACTGCTTCACCTGATGTTTCCCGGTTTTCACGACGCGGATTTGCCTAAAAAAAAGAAAAGCGATTTCGACGGCGATATTCACGTTAGCCTCGAAGAATTAAAACAGCTTTTGCGCGATGTTCTCATCCCCATCCTGCCTTATAACGCTGATGCAAAAACTAGCGCGCCGCGTTCTTCAAAAATCGCTCAAGATATCATCCGCGCTTTTCTCGACGTCCTGCCCGCCATACGCGAGCTTCTGAATCAAGACGTGGACGCCTTTTATGACGGCGATCCCGCGGCGGCAAGCCGCGAGGAAATCATTCTCGCCTATCCGGGCATCGAGGCCATCGCCGTGCAACGCTTGGCTCATCAACTTCACATTCTCGGCGTGGCCCTCATCCCGCGCATGATGACGGAATGGGCGCATAGCCGCACAGGAATTGATATCCATCCGGGCGCAAAAATCGGCCACCACTTCTTTATTGATCACGGCACGGGCGTGGTCATCGGCGAAACGAGTGAAATCGGCAACCACGTCAAGATTTACCACAGCGTCACCCTCGGCGCGCGCTCGACGGCAGGCGGACAGCAGCTTCGCGGTAAAAAACGCCACCCGACCATCCAAGATCGCGTGACGATTTATCCGGGCGCGACGATTCTCGGCGGCGAAACCCTCATCGGCGAAGGCAGCACCATCGGCGGCAATGTTTCCCTCGTGGATCAAATCGTCCCGCCGCGCCACCTCGTGCTGCACGAAAAACGCGCCATCGTCATGCGGCCGCAAACCAATCATTGACGCGCCAAAACAAAACGGCTAGGCTTTCCCTCTTTTCAGAATAGGAAACCATGAGAGAACAAGTTATTTTGGAATGCACAGAAGCTGCGGCGGAAGGCAAACCCGCCTCGCGCTATTTCACGACAAAAAATAAGAAGATTCAAAAAGAGGGCCAAGGCCGCCTTGAGCGGAAGAAGTATAACCCTCATCTCCGCCGCCACACGCTGCATAAAGAAAAGAAGTAAAGGGCAGACTCAACTTTTATTGCTCTGGAGGAGGAGGCTGTTGCTCCTGTTGCCTTTTTTCTTCCTCCCGCTTTTTCTTTTCCTCTTCGGACACTTCCTCGCGCAAGAAATAGTTATAAAAAGCCCATCCGATCGAAAGAATAAACCCCAGAAAAAGCAGGGAATCGCCGCGCCCGCTAACTAAACTTGATGTCGGATCAAACTTTTCCGTTTTCTTCTGCGCCTCTTCCTGCATTTCAGAAGCCACCCTCACGTCAAACTTTTCCTCTTTCTGCTCTTTATTAAGGCTAGCAACAAAACTTTCCCTTTTCTCTTCAGTCCTCTCCGTCTCCTCTATTTTTGCCAGCTTCTTATGGAGCTGCTCCTCATCTTGCTGACGTTCGGAAAGAATCTTTTCTTCATTCTCGCCAGTAACGCCGAGTTGACTGTTCAAGTAACGCACCAATACCAACCCGCCGAAAATAAAAACAAAAACCGCGCTTAAAATGACAGATAATATAACGGAACTCTTTCTCATTTGAGGTCCTCTTCTACCTCACACCTGAACCAAAGCCAAGTCCGCTTCTTGAATGATCGGCAGGAGAAAGCGCGTGAACTTTCCGCGCGCAGAAAATAAAGGAATCAAAAACTTTAAAAAAGGCGCAAGCTGATGAGGGTGAAAAAACAAATAAAAGAAAAAACGCCAAGGCGTTTCGCGCGCCTCTATAAAATCATACCCCTTAGCCAAAGCGGAAGGAAGACGCTCATCCGCTAAATCGCTCACAACCCTCACGGTGAGCATTTCCATACCCTTTTCTTGTGCAACGGCGAAAACCGCCGTCGTTTCCATATCCACCAACTGACAACCGCTCGCTTCAGCTAACCATTCTTTTTCTTCAACCGACGTGATGGGCTGTCTCGTAGAATAAGCGCGCGCCGCATCCATTTTTTTCAATCCCTTTAATCTCTTTTTTAATGTTTCCGAACAACCGTCCTCCACAAGAAAAACTTGCCCTTTTTCTAATCCCTTAACTAACGCGCCGGCAAAACCGGCTAAAATAAATAATCTCGGTGAAAAAAGCTCCAACAACAATCGCATGTGCTGCGCCGAATGAACAGACCCCATCCCCAAAACCGCCACGACAACCTGCGTTTCTCCAAAGCAACCTTGAAAATAAGGGCATTTGCCGACCTCATTTTTTTTCACCCCTTGAAGCGCGCGAATCAATCCCGCAGCTTCAAAGCGAGTGGGAAAGCCGACGACGACCATGACTTATGCCGCGACAAGACGCTGCCTGCGCTGAAAAAGCCTGCGATAATCAGAAAAAGCAATGAGCGGCCAGTTGGTGCGATACATGTCATATTTCAAATAAAACACGCATGGAAAACCCGTGCCGGTGATTTGATCTTCCTGCCATGTGCCATCCGCCTGCTGCGTTGCCGTCAGATAATTCAATCCCCGCTGGACGCTGGGCCGCATGGGATCGCCGAAGGAAAGAATGCCCATGATTCCCCAAGCCGTTTGCGAAGCCGTGCTGGGGCCTTGTCCTTTCAACCGGGGATCATCATAAGAAGCGGGCGTCTCGCCCCAACCGCCGTCGGGATTTTGGCACGACTCCAGCCAACCGCGCGCGCGGACAATCCAATCCTCGTTCGTGTTCACCCCAATCGCCTCCAGCCCTCTCAAAGCCTGCCATGTGCCATAAACATAGTTGATGCCCCAACGCCCGAACCATGAACCGTCTTCTTCCTGCGTCTTTTTCAAATACCGAATCATGCGCTGGACGCCCGGCTCCCGAATGGAAACGCCGGTTTTGCCGAGGTATTCCAACGCGCGCCCTGTGATGTCGCTGCAACTGGGGTCTAAAATGGCGTTATGATCGGCAAACGGCACGTCTTCCAGCCACCACTTCGTCACATCCTTATCAAAAGCCGCATAACCTCCGTCCTTGCACTGGAAACTCAACGCCCAAGCCAAAGCGCGCTTCATCACCGCCTCCCTCTTTTCCGCGTCCGTGGCTTTGGCTAAACGCAAACCGAGAAGAACCTTAAACGTGTCGTCCACATCCGGGTAATACTCATTATTAAATTCAAACGCCCAGCCGCTTGCCTCCGGCTTGGGATTCTTCACCGCCCAATCGCCGCGCCGTTTCACTTCCCTGTCCAGCAACCAATCGCTCGCTTTCACAAGACGCGGATCATCCGCCGGCACGCCGGATTCCGCCAGAGCCACCATGCTGATCGCCGTGTCCCAAACGGGCGAAAGGCAGGGTTGAACGCGAAAATCGTCGTTTTCAAAATCATCCACCTCAAGTTCTGCAAAATCATGTTCCGCTTTTGAAAAAACAGGATGATCATCTGAATAACCGAGGCATTTCAGCGCAATCATGGCATTTAACATGGACGGAAAAATCGCGCCCAAGCCGCTTGAACCTTTGGAGATTCGCTCGAGCAACCACTTTTCCCCCTTCTTCAAAGCCATACTACGCAACGGCTTGTAAGAAAATTTATCAAGAAATTTTAACCCCCGATCGCAAGCTAGGAAAAAGTTGCGCAAAGAAAATAATTTGTGTTCCTTGGGAGGAGAAAAATCCATCCCTTCCGTGCCGTAAGGATAAAGCTCGTGCAGTTGTTTTTCAGGAGGAAGCAGCCTCGTCGGTTTGAAATGGTGAATGATGGCCAAGGGCACAAACATCGCTCGCGTCCATGAAGACATCTCGTAAATGTTGAAAAAGAACCAATTCGGCAAAAGAATGATTTCGATGGGAATAGATGGCACGTATTTCCACGAAAACTGCCCCATCAGGGCGAGGTAAAGCTTGCCGTAAGTGTTCATCTTCGGAATGCCGCCGAGACGCAAAATCGTGTCGCGCGCCTTTTTCATCTCCGGCTCATCCGGCGTAAAGCCGGCCAGCTTGAGAGCGAAGTAGCTCTTCACCGTCGCGTTGATCTCGCTCGGCCCGCCCGTATAGATATTCCAGCCGCCATCCGCTTGCTGGCGATGAAGAATGCCTTTAAGGATTTTCGACTGTTTGGCAAAATCCAATTCTCCCTTCCAGTGGAGGTAAAAAAGGTAATCGCATGCCACCGTCGTGTCCACCTGCAACTCGCCGATCCAATATCCCTCCGGCTTTTGCTTGGTAAAAAGAAACTGCTGCGTGCGTTGGATGCAAGTATCCACCCTCGTCTCAAGATCAGCCTCCACGCTATACGTCACATGCGGTTTAAACGTGGGAAACGCCGTCTCGCGGGAAAGAGAAGGTTCTGCTTGCATAAAGGTCAATAAGAAGAACGTTTCACCCTATTTTTTTCGTCCACCACAATGACTTGGGGAACATGTTTTTGACGCTCTGCCTCCGTCATGGAAGCAAAACTCATAATCGTAAGCCGGTCGCCTTTTTTGCCTAAATGCGCCGTCGCGCCGTTAAGACAAATGCAACCGCTCCCGCGCTTGCCGACGATGGCGTAGGTTTCAAACCGTTCTCCATTGGCTTGGTTGCCGACGAGAATTTTCTCATAAGGCCGAAAACCCGCCGCCTCCATCAACGCTTCGTCAATGGTTAAACTTCCTTCATAGTCCACATGCGCGTCCGTCACGACGGCGCGGTGGATTTTAGAAGCTAGAATCATCCTTTGCATATTATTTTTGGAGCAAACCGGACATTTTTTCACTTCTCGGAAACAAAGAGAAGAAAAAAAACTGTGTGTATTTTTAAAAAAAACTCTTGGCACATGATTGACGCAATGCTTTTATGCTCAACCTTCGTATGCTTCTCCTTGCTTCCGCCTCTCACGCTTCAAAGCCAGCTCTGTCTATGGATGCTCCGGCGTTGTTTGGCTCGGAATCATGGCCGCTGCCGATTACCAACTCCATGGTCTACGGCGGCCTCATCATTCTTGGCATTTTCTTAGTCGTAAGAATGGGAACACGGAAGATGAACGAAATCCCTTCCGGCTTGCAAAATTTTATCGAAGCCGTGGTGGAAGGCTTGGAAACTTTCACTAAAGGTCTTCTTGAACCCAAAGTCGTGCGCTGGGCGTTTCCACTGGTGGCCACGTTCTTTCTCTTCATCCTAATTTCCAATTACATGGGACTTTTTCCGGGCGTCGGCAGCATCGGCATGGGAGGGCATCCTGATGAGCACACCTGCCTGCCCTTTGCGGTGGAACATGTGGAGAAACCCTTTTTCCGGCCGCCCACGTCCGACGCGAACATGACGGTGGCTCTTGGCCTTATTTTTTTCGTGATGAGCACCTACTGGGCGTTCCGTTACAACGGTTTCTTTGGTCTCTTTAAACACCTTTTTGGAGTAAAAGGCGGGATGAAAGGCTGGATTGTCATCCCCATGGCATTCGTGTTCTTTGCCGTCGGCTTGATTGAGTTGATCTCCATTGCCATCCGTCCCGTAGCGCTTTCCATGCGTCTTTATGGGAACATTTACGGAGGCGAAAGCGTGCTGACGATCATGCTTAAGCTTTTGCCGTTTGGCTTGGCGGCAGTGCCGTTTTATTTCTTTGAAATGATCATTTGCACCGTTCAAGCTCTTGTGTTCACGATTTTGTCCATCGCGTTCATCAGCACGCTTTGTTCGCATTCGGAGGAGCATCACGAGGAGGAACACCACTAAAGATTTAATGCGAGGATCACGCCAAAGAGCGCGAATCGCATTTATAACCATCAACCAAAAACAAAGGAAAAAACTATGTTCTTAGCAGAAATCAGCATTACAGGTATGCAATTAGCCGTCGCTTTCGTCGGCGTGGCAGCAGCTCTTGGAATCGGAATGATCGGCATGAAAGCCGTGGAATCCATCGGGCGCAACCCGGGGGCGTTTAATCCGATCCTCATTTTCGGTCTTCTGGCGATGGCGTTCGCAGAAGGGTTGGCCATTCTCGTTTATTTCGTCGTCAACAAGTAACCGTTTATGCACGAGACGCTTGAGGCGCTTGGCATTGATTGGAACAAGCTCATCGCCCAAATCATTTGTTTCAGCATTTTGCTGTTTGTTCTCTGGAGGTTTGCTTACAAGCCCGTGCTGGACATTCTGGAAAAACGCCGGTCAAAAATTGAGGAAAGCCTCAAAAACGCGGAAAAGATTAAGAACGACTTGGCTCGAACGGAGCTTGAGCGGCGAGAAATGCTGCTGAAAGCCAACGAGCAAGCTCTTCAAATCATCTCTGAAGCTCAAAAAACTTCCACCGCGCAGGCCGAGAAAAAACTTCAGGAAACAACCGCCCGCGCGGAAGCGTTGATTAAAAAGGCGGAAGATAACATCTCCATGGACCGCGAAAAGATGATGGCCGAACTCAAAGAAGAAATCGTTCGCCTCGTGGTGGACGCTTCAGCAAGAGCAACGGGCCGAATCTTGACGACGGAAGATCAAAACCGGCTGAATCAGGAAGCGATGAAGCATTTGTTGGCGTAGCAGGAGGGGTATGAAAATCAGCCGAGATGTTCGCAAGCAAGCTTCCGCCCTCTTCCGCGTTTGCTTTGTCAAAGGCAAGCTGGATGAAACGCGCGTTCGTCACGCGGCGAAAGCTGTTGCCGAAAAAAAACCGCGTCACGCCGTCAATCTACTTAACTGGTTTAAAAAGCTGGTGGATTTAGAGATAAAAAAACGGGCAATTCACCTTGAATCGGCGGTGTCTCTCTCCGACAAAGGCGCAGTCATCTTCAAGCAACTGGAGAAAAAATTCGGGCCGGCCTTGGCGAAAATCTACAACGTCAACCCAAATTTGGTTGGCGGATTGCGGATTCAAATGGGTAGTGACGTTTGGGACGGCTCTATCCTGCAACGACTCAACAGACTGAAAAAACAATAATTTATGAGCACACTCTTACAAGAAATCGAAGCGCAAATCAGCGGGTTAAAAAGCGACATTTCCAAAGCCAACGTCGGCGTGGTTCGGGAGGTGATGGATGGCGTGGCGAAAATCGAAGGTTTGTCCGACGTCGCTTACAATGAAATGATTGAATTCCCTGACGGCGTCTTCGGTCTTGCCCTGAACTTGGAAGACACGGAAGTCAACGCTATCATCATCGGCGATTACTCTAAAATCAAAGAAGGCGACGAGGTCAAAACCACCGGCAAACAACTTCAAGTTCCCGTCGGTAAAGCCCTGCTTGGGCGCGTCGTGAACGCTCTCGGCCAGCCCATTGACGGCAAAGGGCCTATCAAGGCCCAAACGTCCTACCCTGTCGAAAAAATCGCGCCCGGCATCATCAAGCGCAAACCCGTCAGCCAGCCGGTTCAAACAGGCATCATGGCCATTGACGCGATGATCCCCATCGGTCGCGGCCAGCGCGAACTCATCATCGGCGACCGCGCCACGGGCAAAACCACCATCGCCATTGACACGATCATCAACCAAGCCCGACTCAACCGCGCCGCCGAACTTTCCGGCGACAAGGAATACCGTCCTCTTTATTCTATTTACGTCGTCATCGGCCAGAAAAATTCCAGCCTCGCCCGCACGCTTTCAGTTCTCGAAGAAGCCGGTGCGATGGAATACACCATCATCGTCGCGGCAACAGCCTCTGATTCCGCCACGAGCCAATACCTCGTCCCCTTTGCCGGAGCGTCCATGGGCGAGTGGTTCATGGACAATGGCATGGATGCCCTCATCATTTACGACGATCTTTCCAAACACGCCGTGGCCTATCGCCAAGTTTCGCTGGTGTTGAAACGCCCTTCGGGCCGCGAGGCTTATCCGGGCGACGTCTTTTATCTTCACTCCCGCCTTTTGGAACGTTCCGCGCGCGTCAACGAAGACAACGGCAACGGCTCGCTCACCGCGCTGCCGATCATCGAAACCCAAGCGGGCGACGTCTCGGCTTACATCCCCACCAACGTGATTTCCATCACCGACGGCCAGATTTATCTGGAAGCGGATTTGTTTTACCAAGGCGTGCGACCCGCCATTAACGTCGGCCTCTCCGTCTCGCGCGTAGGCTCTGCCGCCCAAATCAAAGCCATCAAACAAGTGGCCGGCAAGGTGAAGCTGGAACTGGCGCAGTTCCGTGAATTAGCCGCGTTCGCCCAGTTTTCTTCCGACCTCGACGCCGCGACAAAAGCCAAGCTCGACCGCGGCCAGCGCATTGTCGAGGTGTTCAAGCAGCAGCAATACAATCCTATCCCCGTTGAGATTCAGGCGGCCATGATGTGGTGCGTCCAGAACGGTTATTTTGACGACGTTCCCGTGGATAAAGTGAGGGAATTTAAGCTCAAGTTGACGGATCATCTCACGCTGCGCAAAGACGGGTTGCTCAAGGAAATTCACAAGAAAAAAGCCTTTGATGACAAACTCTCGGCGGATTTGAAGACGATGATCACGGACTTTAAAGATTTGAACTAACCCCATGGCCAGCACGCGCGACATACGCCGACGCATCAAGTCGGTCAAAAACACATCCCAGATCACGAAGGCGATGCAAAGGGTCGCCGCGTCGAAGATGCGTCGCGCCCAGCAAGCCGCTTTAGCCGGTCGGCCTTATGCCATTCAGATGAACAAAATGCTGGCTTCCTTGCAAGCGGCGAACACGGAACATCTCCATCATCCCTTCCTCTCCAAACGCGAAGGCACCCACGCCGGCGTGCTGGTGATCAGCACGGACAAAGGCCTCTGCGGCGCGTTAAACACGAATTTATTCCGCGAAGTCATGAAGTTCCCTAAAGATTCCAGCTTCGTGACCGTTGGCCGCAAGGGACGCCAGTTTGTTGCCAGAACAGGGCGTCATCTTTTGGCGGATTTTGAACTCAAAGACAACGCCACCGCGCTCCAAGTCAAACAAGTCTCGCAGTTTTTAATCGATCAATTTCTTACCGGCAAAATTGATTCCATCCACATCGCCTTCTCCCGATTCGTCAGCACGCTGGTTCAAGACCCCGTCACCGTTCAAGTCTTGCCCATTCAGGAAATACCGAGAATAAAAAAACAAGGCAGCCCAAACGAAGAAGAGGAAGAAGAAACCAAAGAACAATCGCCGCGCGAGTATCTCTTTGAGCCAAGCCCCGCGCAGGTGCTCGACAAACTGCTGCCTTACTACGTCCATTTTTTAGTTTATCAAATGTTGCTCAACGCGCACGCGTCCGAGCATAGCGCGCGCATGGTGGCGATGAAAAACGCCACGGACAACGCCAAGCAAATGATCAAGGACTTGACGCTCCAATACAACAAGGCGCGCCAAGCTGCCATCACCAATGAAATTCTTGAAATCAGCACCGCGCAAATGGCGCTGAATTAAAATGAATATGAAAACTCAACCCTCCCTTAATTTATGAGCAACACCGGCACTATCGTTCAAGTCATCGGCCCCGTCGTCGACGTGGAATTTGAAGAAGGCAAAGTCCCGCCTTTGTTTCAAGCATTAACAACGAACATCGGCAGCGGCGCGAAGAAAAACTCCGTCACGCTTGAGGTGCAGCAGCACCTCGGCGGCAGCTGGGTGCGCGCCATCGCCATGTCTTCTACGGAAGGTTTAAAGCGAGGAGACAAAGCGTTGGACACCGGCGCGCCCATCTCCGTGCCCGTAGGCGAAGGCGTGCTGGGGCGCGTGTTGAACGTGCTCGGCGAAGCGGTTGACGAAAAAGGCGAGCTCTCTTTCGACAAGCGTTACCCTATTCACCGCCCTGCTCCCTCCCTTACGGATCAAGACACGGAAGCGCGCGTGTTGGAGACGGGCATCAAGGTCATTGACCTGATTTGCCCCTTCACCAAAGGCGGCAAAGTCGGCGCATTCGGCGGCGCGGGCGTCGGCAAAACGGTCGTCATCATGGAGCTGATTAACAATATCGCCAAAGCGCACGGCGGTTATTCTGTCTTTGCGGGCGTCGGCGAGCGCACGCGCGAAGGAAACGATCTTTATCACGAAATGTCCGAAGCAGGCGTCATCAATCAGAAAAACTTAGCCAAGTCCAAGGTGGCTCTGGTCTATGGCCAGATGAATGAACCGCCGGGAGCGCGCTTGCGCGTTGCCTTGACGGGTCTAACCGTGGCAGAGTATTTCCGCGACGAAAAAAATCAGGACGTGCTGCTTTTCATTGATAACATCTTCCGCTTTTCTCAAGCAGGCTCGGAAGTCTCCGCCCTCCTTGGCCGCACGCCAAGCGCGGTGGGCTATCAACCGACTCTCGCTTCGGAAATGGGCGACTTGCAAGAGCGCATCACGTCCACCAAGAAAGGCTCGATCACGTCCTTCCAAGCCGTCTATGTGCCTGCCGATGATTTGACCGATCCCGCGCCGGCCAACACGTTCGCGCACCTTGATTCGACGATTGTCTTGGAACGCTCCATCGCCGAGCTGGGCATCTACCCCGCCGTAGATCCGCTCTCGTCCACGTCCAAAGCCCTCGCGCCGGAAATTGTGGGCGAGGAACACTACCAAGTCGCGCGCGGCGTGCAAAAGGTGCTCCAGCGTTACAAAGATTTGCAGGACATCATCGCCATCCTCGGCATGGACGAACTTTCACCGGAGGACAAGCTGACCGTCTTCCGCGCGCGCAAAATTCAACGTTTCTTGAGCCAGCCGTTCCATGTGGCGGAAATTTTCACCGGCGTGAAGGGCGAGTACACGTCCGTCAAAGAAACGGTGCGCGGCTTCAAAGAAATTTTGGAAGGCAAGCACGACGAAGTGCCCGAATCTAATTTCTACATGAAGGGCGGCATTGATACGGTGGAAAAAAGCTCAAAAGCTGAAGAAAAGAAATAAATCCTATGGCAACACTGCGCCTTGAAATCGTCACGCCGGAAGCCCGCGTCTTTTCAGACGACGTGGACTCCGTCGTCCTGCCGGGAGTGGAGGGAGAATTGGGCATTTTGCCGCAACACATCCCCCTCCTCACCATGATCAAACCGGGCGAATTGCGGGCGCATCAAAAAGGACAGACGCTCGACCTCGCCACCGGCGAAGGCTTCGTGGAAATCACCGGCGACCGCGTGATTGTTCTCACCGACATGGCTCTCAAGGCCGAAGACATTGACGAGTCGAAAGTGGAAGAAGCTCTCCTCCGCGCCCAGCAAGCCCTCGCCGAAAAACAAACCAGCTCCGCCGAGATGGAAGCCCTCGGCGCGATGATTCAAAAATCCATCGCGCAGCTTAATTTCAAGCGGAAGCGGCGTTAGGCTTTTTCAACTCTTTCGGTTGTTATAACCTGTTCGCTTCCAGCTGCACGAGAATCATCAGAAGCTTTAAGCGATGTGTAAGGCACTTGCAAACGTTGGCCGTTGATGGACGCTTCCACTCCTTCTTCATCAAAGGTTACGTCGCTAATTTTTCTAATGGGAATAGGATGTCCTTCTTTTTTTAGGGTAGCTTGAGCAATGGTGGGCTTGTCTCCATCAAACTTCACGGCAAGGAAACGCCCTTTCTCTGTTCCTAATGCAAGAACACCGTTGCTAAGGGACGCAGCCGTTATGTTTCCTTCCCATTTCTTAATGTTTAATCCAGCTTTTCCTTTGAAGCGAATATGCAAGACGCCTTTTTCATCAACAGTAAAATGAATTGGTTGAGAGGTCTCTGGTTGCGCTGGCACCGGCTTTTCAGGAACATCAAATTTCCTCTGTGCTTCGGCTATTTTTTTCTCCAATTGTGTTAGCCCTTCTCTTGTGTCCTCTATTTTCTTTTGCACACCTGCCAATTCCTTTAATTTCTCATTCATTCGCCTCTGCTCTGGTGTGAGCAACGTTACCGCCTCTAAATTTTCTTCATTCTTTAAACCGTTACGAGGCATCCCATCGGGTATTGAGCCAATTCTCGACCATTCCGCCTTTCTCTCTCCAGTCCCTTGCCCCTTAAGTCCAGCGTGGAAAAGTTTTCCCGTGTTAGTCTCTACTACGATTTCATAGCCGCCTTCCTCGCGCTTTTTCGCTGTTAAATTTACAATCCATTCTCCTCCTTTCAAGCCTTCTACAGTGTAAGATCGAAACTCACAATTCGGTTGAAGGTTAAAGTGACCTAATGGATCGATAGGAGAAGTTTCGTAAATAAAACACAACTGTTTTCTCTCCAACGTTGGCTCGATAACCACCACCTTATGGGAATTCTCCCCAAATTGATCCTCGCGGGAATGACAAGTTATGATCGTTCCTTCGGGTAATGCTATTTTCGGGTGTGAATAATTACTAAAATGAACACCCATCAACCGATTAGAAAAGAGTCTACATTGGGGCTTTTCATCATTTCCTACTTCTATTTTGATAAAAAAACCAGACTCATAAATGACGATAGCCTCCGTCACCCCCGCTTCGTTGACTCTAGGAACAGACACTATAGGCGGGTATTCCACTGCGGAATTTTTGATCAGAGCATTTCCTTTACACCAAATAATACCATTTTCCCCTTCAATCCCTACGCGAAGACGCCTGTCTTTATCTTTTATTTTATAACCATAATACATCAGCCCGAAATCTTTGGGAGCGGCTTTGTCGTTTTCATCCACTTCCACTCCTAAGTACACAGTTGGCATGCCTTCTTGTAGAGGCGACTGGGCAAATATTTTTATATTCGGCTCACTTGAGTTCGATTCGCTTGTGCTCATATGCATCTTAATGTGGCATTTTTCAAAATCGTCAAACCTTGCCCTTCTTCGGCTCGTTCAAAAACCGCTCAATCCCCTCTGCTAGCTTCCGCGAAACGCCTTTGACTTGGGCGATTTCTTCAACGGACGCTTTGCGAAGCGTGGCAACCGATCCGAAATGCCGCAGCAAAGCCATTTTTCTGGCGCGGCTGATGCCGGGGCATTCATCCAAGACGCTTTCGGAAATGCGTTTTTTCATCAAGAGCTGGTGATAGCTGTTGGCCACGCGATGAGCCTCGTCGCGGATGCGCTGGAGCAAGCGAATCGCGCCGGATGTGCGCGGCAGGAGAAGCGGCTGGGCTTTACGCGGCAGATAAATTTCCTCGCGCTGTTTGGCAAGGCCGATGACGGGCTGGCCTTGCAAACCGAGGTCTGCCAGCTCCCTTAACGCCGCGCTCAACTGCCCCATGCCGCCGTCCACGATGACTAAATCCGGCAGCCGCCAGCCTTCTTGCAAAACACGCGCGTAGCGGCGGCGCACGACTTCCGCCATGGAAGCAAAATCATCCTGCCCCTCCACGGTTTTAATCCTGTAGCGGCGGTAATGGCTGCGGTCGGGCCTGCCGTTGCGGAAACAAACCATCGAAGCCACCTTGTGCGTGGAAGAAATGTTGGAAATATCGAAACACTCCATCGTTTCGGGAATGGCCTGAAGTTGAAGCGCGTCGCGCAGCTCCTCCAAGTCGCGTTCGGGAACAATCGTCGTCGGCAACTGCCGCGCGAAACGGCGTTGGGGCTTCGTTGTTTTGCGAACGCTGTCCAGCATATCGCGGAACCGACTCGCTTTTTCAAAATCCATCTTTACCGCCGCTTTTTTCATTTCCGTTTCCAACTCGGTCTGTATCTCGGCGGACTTGCCCTCCAAAAATTCGCACGCGCGCTGCACCTGTTTCATGTAATCTTCGCGGCTGATTTTTTGAACGCACGGCGCGGAACAGTTTCTGATGATGCGATCAAGGCAATGTTTGTGATCGTCCTCGCCGGGCCAGCTCGGCCTGCACGAGCGCAAATGAAATTTTTTCTGCATCAACTCCAGCGTCGCGCGAACGGCCCCGGAATGAGCAAACGGGCCGAAGTAGCGGCAACCATCCTCCTTTTTTAATCGGGTTAATTGAAAAAACGGAAACGGCTCGTTCAAATTGACCTTGAGCATGAGGAAACGTTTGTCGTCGCGGAAGCTGATGTTGTAACGCGGGCGGTATTCCTTGATGAGCCGTCCTTCCAGCAAAATCGCCTCCGGGTCGCTCTTCACCACATGCGTCTCCAAATCCCAAACACTGTGCACCAGCGCGCGGGTTTTCAAATCAGCCATCCTGCGGCGCGAGGGATGAAAATACTGGCTCACCCGCCGATGCAAATCACGCGCCTTGCCGACGTAAATGATGCGCCCCAGCCGGTCTTTAAAAATATAAACGCCCGGCTTGTGCGGCAGTTCCCGAACCTTGGGCGATAAGTTTGGTTTATTCATGGAGCGAACTGTGCTACCTTATCATACAGCCATGATTTCAACCATCTTGCGTTGTGCGGTCGCCCTTGGCATGGGAAGCCTCGCGTGCGCCGCCGTGCCGCAACATCCCGTCCAAGCGGAACTGGTTTCGGAAAACGCCGTCATCCAAACCGGCCAACCTTTCTGGGTGGCTCTGCATTTAAAAATGGAAGACGGTTGGCATACGTATTGGAAAAATCCGGGCGATACGGGCATCCCGACTTCAATCCAATGGAACTTGCCTCAAGGCTTCCGTGCCGCTCCCCTCCTCTGGCCGCGACCGCAGCGTTTCGACACGCCGCCGTTGGTCAGCTACGGCTATGAAAAAGAAGTTCTTCTCCTCGCGGAAATCACCCCCCCGAATGATTTAAAACCGGACGCCCCCGTTCTTCTCCAAGCCAAAGCAAGCTGGCTGGTTTGCGAAAAAGAAGCGTGCATCCCAGGCGGAGCGGAGTTGAAACTGGAACTGCCAACCGCCGCCGCGCCGCAATGGAATGAAACATGGAAACCGCGCTTCGACGCCGCGCGACTGCAAATCCCCGCCGATCCCAATGAACCGCCGCCTCAAGCCGCCGCGCCGCCGCGCATGAATCTTCTCGGCTACATCCTTTTCGCCTTTCTCGGCGGACTGATTCTCAATCTCATGCCCTGCGTGTTCCCCGTTCTTTCCATCAAAATCCTCGGCTTCATCAACCAATCCGGCAACGACGCCCGCGCCTTGCGGCGGCACGGCCTTATTTTTGCCCTCGGCGTTTTAGTGAGCTTCTGGATTCTAGCCGCCATTTTACTGGCTCTACGGGCAGGCGGGCAAGAACTCGGCTGGGGATTCCAACTCCAATCGCCCCGCTTCGTCGCTTTCATCGCGCTCTTGTTTTTTCTTCTAAGCCTTAATTTGCTGGGCGTTTTTGAAATCGGCTCTTCACTGATCCGCCTTACCTCCGTGACAAAATTAACGGGCTTTGCCGATTCTTTTTTAAGCGGCGTCTTGGCCGCCGTGGTGGCCACGCCCTGCACTGCGCCGTTCATGGGCGTCGCCCTTGCGTTTGCTTTGGCTCAACCGCCGCTTGTTTCCTTTGCCGTGTTCACCGCGCTTGGAGGCGGCTTGGCCGCGCCCTACGTCATCCTTTCCTGCTCGCCTGCGCTGCTCCGTTTCATCCCCAAACCGGGCGCATGGATGGAATCGTTCAAACAAGCCATGGCCTTCCCGCTTCTGGCCGCCGTCGCGTGGCTCGTCAACGTCCTCGGTCTGCAAACAGGAACGCGCGGCGTTGCGCTTTTTCTCCTCGTCCTGCTCCTCGCCGCGCTGGCGGCTTGGATTTACGGGCGATGGAGCGCGCCGCATCGCTCCGCTAAAACACGCGTCTTTGCCGTAGTCATTGCGGCGTGCGTGCTGGCGGTATCATTGCTTTTTGCGTGGAACACAAACCGCCCAGCCGACGCGGTTAAATGGGAAACCTTCTCTCCAGAACGACTGGAAGAATTGAAAAAACAGGGCAAACCGGTGTTCATTGATTTCACCGCCGCTTGGTGCGCAACATGCCAAGTGAACGAAATCACCGCCTTGAATTCCGAAAAAGTGCAACGGAAATTCAAGGAACGCGGCGTGGTTTTATTAAAAGCTGATTGGACTAACCACGACCCCGTCGTCACTCGCGCTTTAGCCTCCTATGGCCGATCCAGCGTGCCGTTTTACGTCTTGTATGGAACAAATCCGGCGTTCCCGCCTCAAATCCTCCCGGAACTGCTCACGCCCTCCATCGTCCTTAAAGCGCTGGAGGGTTTGTAGGCCTCTTGACGCAATCATTCTTTCCTCACACTTAATTCTTATTCATGAAAATAAGCGATTGGTCGCAAAAAATCAGCAGGCGGAATTTTTTTCCGACCATCGTGCGTTTCTTAATTGGAATGGGAGCGGGGACAACCATTTTGTGGGCTATAAAAAAAAGAACAGAACCTTCATCCCCCTTTCAAGTTCAGGATAAAAATAAATGCTTGCGAGCCTATGACGAAACATTAGCAAAGTGTTATCAACACGAAGAACCATTGCCTGCCTGCCGCGAAAGGGTGGAAAAAAGCTTAGAGCGCTGCCTTAAAGGTTTGCCTCCCGAAGCAGATTCTTCCCCTAAAAACGGCGAAGCACAGCAGCCTCAAAGGTGAAGTTTTTTTAACAAACCCGTCCTCATTATCTTCTCGAAATCAACACCAACACCAGCCGCCCGTTGGCATACATTGGACCAGTAATGATGAGGGGCGTCTTGGGCTTGGGGAAAAACTCGCCTTTAAAAATCGATTTGCTTTCTTGAAATAACTCCAATTTCACACAGTTGGAAGCGCTGCCGCAACGATCCAGTTGCAACGCAAACATAGGATGAGGCTGGAGCCGCTGCCGCGCCTTTTTTTCCAAATCGCACGAAGCGGAGCCAAGCCGTTCGTAGTAACGATAGCCAATGAGCAGGTCGAGGCTCTTGCGCAACTCGTGCTTGGGCTTGAGATCATCGCGCACGTCGCTGTTCTGGGCGTGATAAAGTTGGACTTCGACACGCTGGGCAAAAAGCGGAGTCGCGCTAAGCAACAGTCCGGCTCCGATGGACAAGACAATAATCGATTTCAACATAAGATTAACGAATCTGGCTTGAAGCTGGCAAATAGTCATAGCCGGTAGCCCAAATGACATCGGCGTTGACTTCCTTAGCATGAAACGTAACGACGTTAATGGAGGGGCTCATTGAAGCGATAATAGGAGGCCTTTCCATAATGCCGTTTTTCCAAAACGACGCCCCCAATCCCAACGCCAAAACCGCCACAACGCCCCAACCGGCTAAACGAAGAAAAGGAAAGAAAAGGCGGCTGGCATCTTTCGGCGCAAGCAACCGCGCTTCCAATCGCATCCACGCCCAACGTTGCTCTTGCGCGCCGGGCAATTGCTCGACGGCCAATTCGCGCAATTTTTCCCGCAACTCCAGCGTTTCGCGCTCGTCTAAAAATGCCTCGTCATTTTGTTTCTTCATAAGTTTTCCTTAAAAGAGATTGTAACTTGCGGCAACTGTAAAAAAGCCTTGAAAGAACCGTGCCGTTTTTACACCGCAAAACCGCTGCCGTTTCCTCCGTGGACAACCCCTGAATCAAGCGCAACTCCACCACGGCGCGTTGCTCCGCTCCCAACGTTTTTAAAGCCTTTGCCAAAGCCTTTCGGTAATCTCCCAGCTCCGCTGCCGACAAAGAAGGCTCCGGCGCCACCGCCTCGCGCACGGGCGAGTCCTCTTTTTCATCCTCTAGCGGGAACAGTCCAAGCCATTTCTGGCGGCGGCTTTTCTTGCGCGCGGCGTCAAGCGACCGGTTCACCGTGATGCGATAAAGCCATGTGCTGAATTTGCTCTGGCCACGGAAACGGCTCATCTCCTTAAACGCTTTGACAAAGGATTCTTGGACAACATCTTCCGCTAAAGATTCATCCTCAACAATCCTGTTAGCCGCGCTCCAAAGTTTCACATAGTAACGCCGGTGCAGCTCGGCCCATCCGTCTGCTTCGCCCGCTCGGGCTTTTTTCACCCAAAGCGCGTCGCCCGGCTCTTCCTCTGATTTTTGGACGATGGCGGAAAGGTCTGGATTCATTTTTTGAGCGAGTCTAGACTACCTCTTACAGCCGCATTTTGCAAAGACCGTTTCACACGTGAAAATCCTCCATCGCTACATTGTCGGGCGCGTTGTTGTCAGCTCAACCATTGCCATCACCGTGCTGACGCTCGTGCTCGTCTTCGGCAACGCGTTCAAACGCATCTTTGACCTTCTCCTCCATAACGAAGTG
This sequence comes from bacterium, assembly GCA_043805085.1. GTDB lineage: Bacteria > Verrucomicrobiota > Verrucomicrobiia > Methylacidiphilales > Verrucolacustridaceae > JAZDII01. The sequence goes on along the minus strand of JAZDII010000085.1, from coordinate 6,548 downwards.
CCCCTTTGGGTGATCTTCAAAATGATCGCCCTGCTCATCCCGCAAGCGTTGACATTCACCATTCCGTGGGGAATTTTGGTGGGCATTCTCATCGTTTTTGGCCGTCTTTCGCACGATTTGGAACTCCAAGCCGTCCATTCCTCCGGCATCGGCCTTGCGCCGCTCATCGCGCCGGTTGTGTTGTTTAGTTTAGTGGTCACATTGATTTGTTTTTACAATAACGCCGTTCTCGCGCCGCGCGCGATGGCGTCGTTTAAAATGACCCTGCTCAACCTCGGCAAAGACAACCCGACAGCCTTTATTCAAGCCGGACAAGTGGTTGACCGCTTTCCCGGTTATCGTATTTATGTCGGCAAAAAAAATAAGAATGAAGTGGAAGACATCCACATTTGGGAATTAGACAAAAGCGGCGACATCCGCCGCGCCATCCGAGCCGACCGCGGCGTCATCAGCGCGGATTTAAAAGACCTCGCGCTGACCATCACCCTCACCAACGTGCGCCAAGAAGAAAAAACTGACACGGGGCAAGTCCAAGTCGGCATCCGCGCGCAACAACTGCCCCTTGCCATTTCCCTCAAAGAAGCGCTGGACACTTCCAAAATCCAAAAAAACGTCTCCACCAACACCCTCAAACAACTCGGCTCTAACATCTTCAACATCCGCGCCGTGGGGATGAGCCTCATGCCTCTTCTCACGGAACTTCAAAAACGATTTTCCTTTTCCTTCGCCCCTTTCACCTTTGCCCTCGTCGGCATTCCGCTCGCGCTGCAATTTCATCGGCGGGAAACGTCCATCGGCATCGTTTTAAGCCTCGGCATCGTCATCAGCTACTACCTCATGGTCATCTTGGCGATGGCGCTCAAAGATAAAGCCGCCGCTTACCCTGAACTTATTGTCTGGGCCCCCAATCTCATTTTCCAAGCTCTTGGATTCTTTCTTCTTTGGCGGGCGAATTATCAAAAGGTGTGAACTTTACGTTTTGAGCGGTTGCTCCCATTACATGAGAGCATGAGCCAAGAGAATCACCGCCCGCCTCTCACTTTTTCTTCCAAGAAACGTTCTACTAAAATGCAGCCGCATTTTGTAGACGCGCTAGCGGCTATCGAAGCCAATGATCCCTCCGCATTGCGAGACGCGCTTGCTTCCTTGAAAACCGAGGTAGGAGAAGAAGAATTCTCTAAAGATTTTCTCATGGCCTCTGTTGGAAGCTGGCAATACACCCAAGAAATCAACATTGAAGGAGGAGACGCCCCTTATCACCTTGAAGTCGTTCTTGAGCCTAATTTAAAAGGCTATACAAAAATTCTCTCTCTTAACGCAGAAATTATCCAAATCATTGAAGAATACGGCTGCACGGAAAGTTTGTTTTGGTTGAAAGAACGCATCTCTAATGAAAAGGGTGAATGGCGAAGCCATCAGCGAATGATCCCCAGTAAAGAAATAGATTCTCTAGATTTCTTTTTGAAAGAAAGACAACCTTCCCCTTTCGTTAAAAAATACTTTGCCCCTTATCAAATGGGAGAAGTCCCTTCGTCTAATCCTCACGAAAAACCAAAACGCGAAAAAAAGAATCCCACCGTTCCTCAAAGGCAAAGACACATCCGAAAAGCCGTCAATTGGTTTCTAAGAAAACATGCTTTGCCTCCTGCTCTTCCTAAGGAGGAAGATTCTTCTCCGTTGGAAGATAAAGACGCCCTCATGATGGCTCTTCTCGAAGAACTTTTTCCCGGGACGCCGACCGAAGTCTTGCAAAGCGTTATTTCAGAAGAAGAAGAGCAGGGGAAAAGGCCGTTAGTGCATTAGGCTCCTCAAGCAACGCAGGTTTCTTTCGTCATTCTATTTTCCAACGCTTCCAAAGCCGCGCGCGCCTGATGCACCAGTTCTCGCGTTTCATACATGCCGCACTGCGCATTGTGAGCGATGCCCATAGCAATCCCAAGAAGCTTGCGCCGCAAATACGCGTCCTTCACACGCACAGCGTGAAATTTCACCCTTTCCTCCGCCCCTTCGCCGCGATCCGCTCCGCCAACAAATTCCGTCGCCGCGATCCCTTGGCGCGTTTGAGTTAAAAGTTCAAAAGATTGCTGGTTGGATGGATGAAAAAATTGTTCAGAGCGAAGCAGCGTTAAAGCCCGTTTCCACGCTTTACGGTTCGCCGCCATGGCGGCAAGCACGGCTTTTTCAGACTCATCCGCTTGAAGTGGAAGAGTTTTTGCCAAGCTAAAAATGGCTTTGTCGTCTTTTTTCAATAACCTTGCGCTCATAAACACACCCTTCGATGGAGGAAAAAATGTTGAAAAAAAAGCGCAGAGGAACTTGACGGAACTTTCCGAAGGGCACACGGAATAGCGCCATTGGTTTGGTTGGTTTGCTTTGGTTCATAATATCTCCATTCCAACGGTAAGCGCCCCGCTCATGCGGGGCGTTTTTTTTTAACCGTCGCCGCTCAAGCGCCGGTTCACGGGAAAGAGTTCCCTTAGTAAAATAAGAATGACGGCCATTCCTTAACACAAACACAACATGAGCATACAATGCACACATAGTAACGTCAACAAAGAATTTGCATTTTGTTACATTTTATGCACAATTTCATTAACATGAGTTCATTTAACGGTTCATCGCGTCTGAATGCGTCCATTCCTAGGGAATTTACGCCCGCCGTTAAACAGCATGCGAATGACCTGAATTTGACGCCCAGCAACTTTATCGCCCTTTGCGTGGAAGCCGCGTTGGAAATGATGGACGCGGAAAATACGCCCGCTCTGCCTTATTTTATCGGCCAATACCGTTTCCTCAAACAAAACAGCCAATTAAAATCCCAACAGGGCAAAGGAAGCGCGGCCTCTTCTAAATCCGCGCTTGCTCCTGCAATCAAAAAGAGCCTTCAGCTCAAGCAAAAAGCCGCGTAGTTTTTAAAGCTGCGGTAGGTTAGCATTCACTGCCGCCCAATCAACGCAGTTAAAAAATTCATCAATGTAAGCGCCGCGATTGGTGAAAAAGTCCACATAATAGGCGTGCTCATACACGTCGAGAGCCAAAACAGGCGTCACCCCCCAAACGGGATACGTATTCTGCGCGTCGCCGAGGTAATTAAAAAGCTTGCCGCTCTGATGATCCAACCCCGTCCAAGCCCAACCGCGCCCAGCCATGCCAGTGGCTTTAAGGTCTTTTTTGAAATTCTCAAACGAACCAAAATCGCGGTCAATCAACTCGGCCATCTTGCCGGAAACCTTCCCGTCCCCGCCCATGCAAGAAAAGTAAAGCTCATGATTCTTCACGCCGCCAAGAGCAAACGTGATGTCCACTTTTAAACTGCGAACGGTGGAATAAACCTGATTGGCTTGAGCCGGATTTGCCGGATCAGGAACGCCCAATTTTTCCAGTTCGTCGAGGATAGCATTCGATTTGTTGACATAGCCCGTGTAGAGCTTCATATGCTCTTCATGGGTTTTGTCGGAGATTTTTCCTGTCTTGCCTTTGATTTTGGCAAGAAGCTGTTCTTGTTTGTTAGCGTAGCGAAATGAACTCATATAAAATCCCTTTCCGTGCGCTTTTCGCGCTCAGTTTTACCTTATCCCTCCGACAGGGTTTGTCAAATTCACGAACAAAAAAAGACTTGAGAAAAATCTGTGAACAATCTTTATCTTTCTGCTTCAAAAAGTTATATCTTCTCCTCTACTTAGAGTAGGAGTATCTCCTTCTTTTCCCGTCACACTAGAAGGTAACTGGCTGCCAAGCCTATTTTGACTGTTATTGACAAGCCCTTGGAGGGATTGAAGTTTGCCGCCCAAATCTTCCAAACCTTCTGATTTTTTAGGCATTTTTTTGGCCCATTTTTCGGCTTCTTGAGAAGCCTTTTGAGCGTTTTCCAAAAACTCCTTCATTGTTTCATACTGCTCGTGGCTGGCGTCCCATTTCTCAAGCTGGCCTTGTGCGCCTGTTATATTTTTCTGAATAGCTTCCAATTGAGCGAAAAGAAGGGTAGAACCATCAAAACTTATTAATGTATGCCAATGGAAACAATGCTGCGTCTTTAACATTTCCTGTATTTTAAAAAAAACCTCTCCAAGCTCCTCAACCCTTTTCTGCTCTTTTTCATCGAGAGGCTGTTTTTGTTTTAAATCGTCTTCTTTCATGCTTTTTTAAGATGCGCCCTCACCACATCTTCGTCAAGGCCACACTCCGCATGAAAAAGCTTTTGACGCGCCAGCTCGCTTTTGACAGCGTGGGCGGCGGTGAACATTCACGAATATCAAGCCAAGGAACTTCTCATTCAATTTAGCGTCGCCACTCCACCGGGGAAAGCCGCCTCCACGCCGGAAGAAGCTGAAACTGCCGCGCGGGAACTCGCCACCAATCACCTCGTCATCAAAGCCCAAGTTCACGCAGGCGGGCGTGGCAAGGGAACATTTCAAAACGGTTTTCAAGGCGGCGTGCACCTTTGCGAAAGCCCCAAACAAGCGCGCGAGCTGGCCTCCAAGATGCTCGGCCAGACGCTGGTGACGCATCAAACAGGCGCGGAAGGCCGCGTGGTGCGGAAAGTTCTGGTGGCGCAATCGAAGGAAATCGCCCGCGAGCTTTATTTTGCCATCACCATTGACCGCGCCAAAAATTGCCCCGTGATCATCGTCAGCCAGCAAGGCGGCATGGACATTGAGCATGTGGCAAAAACGAATCCCGACGCGGTTTTGCGCGAATGGATTGATCCCGCGCTGGGCCTGCAATCGTGCATCGCCCGCAAGCTGGCCGTGTCGCTCGGTTTGCGCGGCAAAAAAATGGCGGCGGCGGCGAAGTTATTTGAGGCTGCTTTCAAGCTTTTCATCGCCAAAGATTGCTCGCTGCTAGAAATCAATCCGCTCGTTGAAACGAAGGAAGGCGAGATCATGGCGCTGGATGCGAAGTTGAACTTCGACGACAACGCGATGTTGCGCCATCCTGAAATCGTCGCCTTGCGCGACACGGAAGAGGAAGACCCACGCGAAGTTCGCGCCTCACAATTCAATCTCAATTACATCGGCCTCGACGGCAACATCGGCTGCATGGTCAACGGCGCGGGGCTGGCGATGGCGACGATGGACATCATTCAACACTACGGCGGGCGGCCTGCGAATTTCCTCGATGTGGGCGGCAGCGCGGAGGAAGGGCAAATCACGGAAGCGTTCCAAATTTTGACGAGCGACGTCCGCGTGCAAGAGATTTTGGTCAACATCTTCGGCGGCATCATGCGCTGCGACATCATCGCGCGCGGCATCATTGACGCTTTAAAAAGCATGGACGCCAATGTTCTCCAGAAAACGCCGCTCGTGATTCGCTTGGAAGGGACAAACGTGGAAGAAGGAAAAAAATTGCTGAAAGAATCCGGCCTCCCCGTCATCGCGGCGGATAACTTGGCGGATGCCGCGCAAAAGGCGGTTCAAGCCGCAGGAGGAAAATAATTATGTCCGTTCTCGTTGACCACAACACACGGCTCTGCGTGCAGGGCATCACAGGCAAAGCAGGCGCGTTCCACGCCAAGCAATGCATGGAATATGGAACGAGCGTCGTCGCAGGCGTCACACCCGGTCGCGGCGGCGAACGCTTTGAAGAAAAGACGCCCGTGTTCGACACGATGTCGGAAGCGCGGAAAGAAACCGGTTGCAACGTGACAATGATTTTCGTGCCGCCCGCCTTCGCCGCCGATGCGATTTTAGAAGCCCTAGACGCGGGCATTGAACTCATCGTTTGCATCACGGAAGGCATCCCCGTTCTCGACATGATGCGCGTGAAAGTCGGCATGGCCAACGCGCGGCTTTCCGGCAAAAACTCGCTTCTCATCGGGCCGAACTGCCCCGGCATCATCACACCCGGCCAATGCAAAATCGGCATCATGCCCGGCTACATCCACAAGCCCGGCTCCGTCGGCATCGTCTCCCGAAGCGGCACGCTGACCTACGAAGCCGTCTGGCAAATTTCCTCGCGCGGGCTTGGACAAAGCACCTGCATCGGCATCGGCGGCGACCCGATTCACGGCCTCACCCAACGCCAAGCTATCGAACTTTTCAATAACGACAACGGAACCGAAGCCATCGTCATGATCGGCGAAATCGGCGGCTCGGAAGAAGAAGAAGCGGCTGCTTACATCCGCGAACACGTTCGCAAACCCGTCGCCGCGTTCATCGCCGGCGCGACCGCCCCGCCCGGACGCCGCATGGGCCATGCCGGCGCAATTATCTCCGGCGGTAAAGGCGGCGCGGCGGACAAAATCGTTTCTCTAGAAACCGCAGGCGCAGCCGTCGCCAAAACCATGGCGGACATTGGAGAGACGTTGTTAAGAGCGATGGGGAAAAAATAAGCGCTCGAACTCGTTACTTGAAAAATAAATTTGACAATCAAAATTCACCTGCCATAAAAAGCGTGCAATTTGAATGGGATGAGGGGAAAGAGCGGTTGAACATTCTCAAACACGGCGTGGATTTTCAAACGGCGCAACGAGTATTTGAAGATGCTCATCGCAAAATCTATCCTGATCCCATGCATGGCAAAAAAGAAAATAGGTGGTTTTGTTTCGG
>JAZDII010000084.1:0-18026 GCA_043805085.1 bacterium | reverse complement strand
TCATCTCCTGTCATTGTATTGTTGTTATAATCCATGGAGGAATTGAAAGCTTGCCAGAGCACTTTGTCCGCGTGTTGGGAAGAGCCTTTTAATTTTCCTAAATTTTGGGCGGTTATTCTGATACAGATAAGCATTTTATCTATTTCTGCGACTGAAGCGAAGCGTTTTTCGTTGGTTTCACGGTCTGTTGCGACCAACTCTTTGATTTGCCGAATGAGGCCTTCGAGTTGGGAGCCGCTTTCAAAAGCAGGTCTTGCTTTACCGGCACGAGCAAAAGGCGTGAGGAAGGGCGTTAAAAAAACACAGCCTATGAGGCAGAAAATTTTAGCGTTGAAGATGAGGTTCCTCATGCTTTTTGAATGGGAGATAAAAGGGTGGACGTCAAGTGTGGCGAAGGAAAGTATAGTGAAATAACTTTACAAATTTACAATTGTTTCCCCTTTGGCCCATAAGAACTGGATTCCCGCTTTCGCGGGAATGATAGGAGGGGGGGCAATCTATGCAAGTTGGCAATGCCGGACCCCATATTGAAGCCTTGATTTTTTGCTCATTTTGAACAACCCTTCCAACTCTACCTATGGCTACTGCTCGTCAAACAACTCTCGCCGGTTCCGCGTCTCTTACTGGAACGGCTCTTCACACAGGCAAGAAAGTTTGCCTGACATTTAAACCCGCGCCCGCCAATACAGGCTATTTGTTCCGCCGCACGGATTTGCCTGATGAGCCGACGCTCGCCGTTCATGCGGATCACGTCAAGCAGAGCGAACGCTCGACGACGCTGGGCGAAGGCGGCATTAAAATTCACACCGTGGAGCATCCTCTTTCCGCTTTGCGCGGGATGGGGGTTGATAACGCCATCATTGAAATTGACGCGAACGAGCCGCCCATTGCCGACGGCAGCGCGGAGCCTTACGTTCAGCTTATTGAGAAGGTTGGAAAGACGGAGCTCGACGCGCCGAAGAGTTTTTTTGAGCTAAAGCAACCTGTTAGCGTCACTGGAAAAGAGGGCGCGTATCTTGTCGCTTTGCCTTACGACGGTTTTAAAATTTCTTGCACCAACGCCAATCACACGAGTTTTTTTACGCAGTTCAAGAGTCTTGATGTGTCGCCGGAGGTTTATCAAAAGGAACTCGCCCGCGCGCGGACGTTTGTTTTTTATGAGGAAGTCCAGCCGCTCATGGATAAGGGACTCATCCAAGGCGGCAGCTTGGAGAACGCGATTGTCATCCGCGACCAAAGCGTGTTGAGCCAAGAACCCCTGCGCTATGAGGACGAATTTGTGCGGCACAAGATTCTCGACATCATCGGCGATCTCACTCTTTTTCCCGTGCCGATCAAAGCGCACATTCTTGCGGCTAAGCCGAGCCACGGGCTGAACATCGAGCTCGCCCGCGCGCTTTGCAAAGCGCACCGCAATTACCTCGCCGCGCTCATGCCGATCGAAAACATTCCCATCGGCGAAGGCGGTATGGACATCAACGACGTGGTGAGAATTTTGCCGCATCGTTATCCGTTTCTCATGGTGGACAGAGTGCTTAAATTTGAGGGTGAGACGAAAGCCACCGGCGTCAAAAACGTCACCGTCAACGAGCCGTTTTTCCAAGGGCATTTTCCGGGGCATCCCATCATGCCGGGCGTGTTGCAGATTGAGGCGATGGCGCAAGTGGCCAGCATTCTTCTGCTGCGCAACGCCGAGAACGCAGGAAAGCTTGGTTATTTCATGAGCGTAGATAAGGCGAAGTTTCGCAAGCCTGTTTTGCCGGGCGACACGCTGATTATTCAAGTGGAATTGACGAAGACGCGGGGAAAAATCGGCAAGGCTGACGGTCAGTGCTACGTCAACGGCGAAGTCGTGTCCGAAGCGGAGCTGATGTTTGCGATTACGGAGAGGTGAGCCGCTAGATCAACATCATGAGCGGGGACTTATTTGCGGCGGAGGAGGCTGAAGCGGATTTGGCGCGGCAGCCGCTTGCGGCGCGGATGAGGCCGGAGTCGCTGGAGGATGTGGCGGGGCAGGAGGGGCTTCTTGGCAAGGGGAAGTTGTTGCGGCGGTTGATTGAGAGCGACCGTCTTTTTGCGGCGGTTTTTTATGGGCCGCCGGGGACGGGGAAGACGACGCTGGCGCGTGTGATGGCACGGCAGAGCGGCTCGGCGTTTGTGGAGTTGAGCGGCGTGGAGTCTTCCGTTCAGCATCTTCGTCAAGCAGTGGAGCAAGCGGAGGTTTTGTGGAAGAACAGCCGCAAGAAGACGTTGCTGTTGGTGGATGAGATTCATCGGTTCAACAAAGCGCAACAGGATGTTCTCTTGCCGCATGTGGAGAAGGGCGCAGTGCGGTTCATCGGCGTGACGACGCATAATCCTTTCTTTTACGTCAATGCCGCGTTGATTTCCCGTTCGCAGGTTTTTGAGTTTCAACCTTTGGAAACGGAGGCGATTGAGCGGTTGTTGGCACGCGCGCTGGCGGACGAAAAGAGGGGGCTCGGTGTTTATCGCGCCAAGGCGGAAGCGAAGGCGTTGCGTTTTTTAGCGGAGGCGTGCAACGGCGACGCGCGGCAGGCTCTCAATGCGCTGGAAGTCGCCGTGCTGACTACATCAGCGAACAAGCAGGGGGTTATTTCCATCACTCACGCCGTCGCGCAGGAGTCTATCCAGAAGAAGGCCGTTGTTTATGATGCTGCGGGCGACGCGCATTACGACACCATTTCCGCTTTTCATAAATCCATCCGCGCGAGCGAGCCGGACGCCGCGCTTTATTGGCTCGCCAAGATGCTCACGGCGGGAGAGGAGATTCGTTTCATCGCGCGGCGGCTGGTTGTTTGTTCGGCGGAAGATATTGGCATGGCCGATCCACGCGCGCTGACCATCGCCATCGCTTGCCAGCAAGCTGTGGAGACGCTGGGGATGCCGGAAGCGCGGATTCCGCTTGCGCACACGACGGTTTATCTGGCTACCGCGCCGAAGAGCAATGCGGCTTATCTCGGCATTGAAAATGCGATGGAGGATATTAAGACGCATCCGTTGCGCGCGGTGCCTGTCGCGTTGCGCGGGACGGGTTACAAAGGCGCGGAGCAGTTGAAGCACGGCGAGGGGTATCTCTACGCGCATGATTTTGAGGAGGCGATTGCGCCGGAGTTGACGATGGAAGGTTTGCCGAAGTTTTATCAACCCACCCAACGCGGTTACGAAAAGCTCATTGTTCAGCGTTTGGAGTATTGGGAGCAATTGCGCCAAGCGCGAAAAAGGGAGAAATAAGAGTAGGGCGTTGCCCCACACCCCAGAAGGAGACACAGCCTCCTTCACCTCTCCTTGTATTGCCTCCGCTTTGCGGAGGCAATACAGGAAGGGTGCAGGGAGCTGCGCTCCCTGCGAAGTTACAAAGTCCTACATCACTACCTGTTCGCAAAATTGGATGACTTGTTCGACGTGGGAGGAAAAAGCGTGGGCGCGGGCGGTTGTTTGGGCGGCGGCGCCTATTTCATGGCGAAAGGAAGCATGCGCAAAGGCTTTTCCGTAGGTCGCCATTTTTTCGACTTCAGAGGCGGAGTTGGCGACAAAACCGTTTTTGCCTGATTCGATCAATTCGGCGGCTCCGTTGTCTTTTGTTGTGATAACGGGCAAGCCCGCCGCCATCGCTTCCAGAGTCACATTAGCAAAAGGATCGTAGAGCGTCGGCAAGAGAAAAACGTCCGCAGCCGCATAAACATGAGGCATGGGGCATGGCGGCGGTTTGTCCACGATGAGCAGGCGCGCGGGCATGGAGCGGCGGATGTTTTTCACGATGCGCCGCGCGTAGGCGTGACCTTTTCGTTCTGCGCCTGCTCCGACGAGCAGGAAGATCAATTCTTTTTCTTCTATCCCCAAAGCTTTACGGCCTTCGTTGCGATTGCCGCTGGAGAAATACTCAAAGTCCACGCCGTTGTGAATCACCTCGATTTTTTCCTCTGGATAATCGAAATGCGCAAGGATGTCTTCTTTGATCATGTTGGAGTTGGCCAAGATGCGGCGCGCGCCGGCTTCTGTGAACGTCTTTTTTTCCAAGTCGCAAACGATGCGGTTTTTGAGGTTAAAATGATTTTGAAAAAAACCGCGCAAGGGGTGAAACTTTCTTCGCCGTTGAAGCCACGCGAGGTGAACGCCGTCGCCCGCGCGATAGATGTCTGCGTACACGCCCCGCTCTAAGCTCAACACGCAGTCGCGCTTGATGTCGGAGAGAAAAGCGTTGGCGTGTCGCGCAAATTCCATCGGCCTTGAAAAACGAGGGGCTTGGAAGGATAAAGGGACAATTTCATCAAAAGAATCCCCTGTTTTTTCGCTATTGACCCAACTTTCGCAAACGAGAATTGTGGAATGGCCGCGTTTTTTGCAGGCGTGTGCGAGGCGGGTGAGATAATTTTCCGCGCCGCCTGTTGCCGTCCATCGTCTTCGGATGAAAATGATTTTCATGGCTCTTGTTGGGATATTACCAGCAAAAGGCTTTTAACGAGAGCATTTTCTGCATGTAGTGAAATAACTTTACGTTTTTACACGATACTTTTTCTGTCACGCCCTTTCAGGGCTCAATTTTTGATTGATTTTACACCCATGGCTTTGCCATGGGCTTGTTCTGTTACGCCCCGTTGGGGCTGAAGAAATGTCAAAATATAAGGTTAATTCACTATAATTTGACATTTAACAATGGATTCCCTGTTTCCCGCAGGGAGGTTGCTTCGCCCCCGCTGCCCTCGCTCGCAATGACGATGCGTATAAATGTTAAGTTATTTCACTATAGAAAATATCTTCATTTGTCATTCCCGAGAGCGAAGCGAGTCGGGAATCCAGAAACATTGCCCTTGTGAAAAGACTTCTGGTTTCCCGCTTTCGCGGGAATGACACGGAGTGAGGAACAGTGTTTTAAGGAAAGGGCGACATAATTACTCATTTGACGTCAAGTGAGAGTCGTTTTGGCGCATGTTAAAGATTGCTGTTTTTTATATCTTGTTGATTATCAGGTATCAATTATTTTGAAGTTTCTGGCATTAGGATTGCAGGGAAAGGGCATGGCAAAAATTCTTGGCATTGATTTAGGGACGACAAATTCTTGCATGGCTATTATGGAAGGCGGCCAGCCTGTCGTTTTGGAAAATTCTGAAGGGGCGCGCACGACGCCCTCCGTCGTCGCGTTCACGAAAAGCGGCGAACGGTTGGTCGGGCAAGCTGCTAAGCGTCAGGCGGTGACGAATCCGAGGAACACGATTTTTTCCGTTAAACGGTTGATCGGGCGCAAATTTGCGGAAATCAAAGAAGAAGTCAAACGCCTGCCTTACACCGTCGTGGCGGCCGCCAACGGCGACGCGCACGTGCAGGTGGAAGTGAAGGGCGAGAAAAAGACGTTTTCGCCGGAGGAAATTTCTTCGTTCATTTTGGCGAAGCTCAAATCGGACGCGGAGGCGAAGCTTGGCGAAAAGATCACGCAGGTGGTGATCACGACGCCGGCCTATTTTAACGACAGCCAGCGTCAGGCCACGAAAGACGCGGGAAAAATCGCCGGTCTTGAAGTGTTGCGCATCATCAATGAGCCGACGGCGGCGTCGCTTGCTTACGGGCTTGAGAAGAAAAAGGACGAAAAGATTGCGGTTTATGATTTGGGCGGCGGCACGTTTGATATTTCCGTTTTGGAAATCGGCGAAGGCGTGTTTGAAGTGCTGGCCACCAACGGCGACACCCACCTCGGCGGCGACGACTGGGATGTGACCATCATGGATTGGATTGTGGCGGATTTTAAAGCCGACACAGGGATTGATTTACACGGGCAAGCGGACGCGATGCAGCGCATTAAAGAAGAAGCGGAGAAGGCGAAGATTGCCCTTTCTTCGACGCAAGAATACGAGCTGAACTTGCCTTTCGTCACGGCAGATCAAACGGGGCCGAAGCATATCCAGAAAAAAATCACGCGCGCCAAGTTAGAGCAGCTTTGCGACTCGCTTTTGCAGCGCACGAACCAGCCGGTTATCAATTGCTTGAGAGATGCTAAGGTGGACGCGGCGCATATTGACGAGCTGGTGCTTGTCGGCGGTATGACGCGCATGCCTAGCGTCATCGAAACTGCGCGCAAGCTTGTGGGCAAGGAGCCGCACAAGGGAGTGAATCCCGATGAAGTGGTGGCTGTTGGCGCGGCGATTCAGGGCGGCGTGCTCAAGGGCGACGTGCAAGATGTGTTGTTGCTGGATGTGACGCCGTTGACGTTGGCCATTGAAACGGCGGGCGGCGTAGCGACGCCGATGATTCCGCGCAACACGACCATTCCGACGAAGAAGTCGCAGATTTTCAGCACGTACTCGGACAATCAGCCGGGCGTGGAAATTAAGGCGTTACAGGGCGAGCGTCCGCTTTCGCGCGATAACAAGCAGCTTGGGACGTTTCACCTCGACGGCATTTTACCTGCGCCGCGCGGTGTTCCGCAGATTGAGGTGACGTTTGACATTGACGCGAACGGCATTCTTCACGTTTCGGCAAAAGATTTAGGCACAGGCAAAGAGCAGAAAATTTCCATCACCGGTTCGAGCGGTCTTTCCAAGGACGAAGTGGAGAAATTGACCAAAGAAGCCGAGGCTCACGCGGAGGAGGATCGTCAAGCGCGGGAGAAAATCGAAACCCGCAACATGACCGATTCCACGGCTTATGCGGCGGAAAAGATGCTCAAGGAGCACGATGCTAAAATCGCTTCAGACAAAAAGAAGGCGGTGGAAGAAGCCATCGCCAAGTCGAAGGAAACACTGAAAGCCGACGATACGGAAAAAATGAAAGCAGCGACGGATGAGTTGAATAAGCTGATCCAAGAGATTTCGACGGAGATGTATCGCGCGGCTTCGGAACAGGCTTCACAAGGAAACGCGGCTCAAGAAACGCAGTCTCCCCCTAAAGCTTCTGCTAAAGGCGGGGACGACGTGATTGACGCCGATTTTGAAGAGGTCGATAAGGACAAGAAAAAGTAATTCTTTTTCTGCGACCGGCGCGGGTTTTTTTAAATGAAGAAGCCCCGCGTGTCTCAACTTAACCATTAAAAGGAGAAAACGACATTATGGCTAACGTCAAAATCACGCCTCTTGGCGATCGGGTGCTGGTGCTTCCGCTCGAAGGGGGAGAAGTCAAAAAAGGCGGGATTATTATTCCTGATACCGCCAAAGAAAAACCGCAGGAAGGGAAAATCGCGGCCACAGGGCCGGGCAAGCTGGATGAAAACGGCAAGCGCGTTCCCATGGAAGTCAAAAAGGGCGACCGCGTGCTTTACAGCAAGTACGGCGGAACGGAAATCAACATTGAAGGAGACAAATATCTCATCATGCGCGAGGACGACATCCTTGGCGTGATCGAGTAAAGGAGAACAAGATTTATGGCAGCAAAACAAATTTTATTTAGCGAGGCGGCGCGGCACAAGATATTGGACGGCGTCGTCATTTTGGCTGGCGCGGTGAAGAGCACGCTTGGCCCCAAAGGGCGCAACGCGGTGCTCGATAAAGCATACGGCAGCCCGACCATCACCAAAGACGGCGTGACCGTGGCCAAGGAAATCGAACTGGAAGACAAGTTTGAGAACATGGGCGCGCAGCTTGTGCGCGAAGTAGCCAGCAAGACCAGCGACGTGGCGGGCGACGGCACGACTACGGCGACGGTTTTGGCCGAAGCCATTTACAAAGAAGGCTTGCGCAATGTCACCGCCGGAGCCAGTCCGATGGACCTCAAGCGCGGCATCGACAAGGCTGTGGAAGCCGTCGTGGCCGAGCTGGGCAGGATCAGCAAGAAGGTCAAAGATAAAGAAGAGATCAAGCAAGTCGCCACCGTTTCCGCCAACTGGGACACGACCATCGGCGAAATCATCGCTGACGCGCTCGACAAAGTGGGCAAAGACGGAACAGTCACCGTTGAAGAAGCGAAAACCATCGAAACCACGCTGGAAGTGGTCGAGGGTATGCAATTCGACAAAGGCTTTCTCTCGCCTTACTTTGTGACCAACGCGGAAGAGCAAGAAGCGATTTTGGAAAACGCTTACATTCTCATTCACGAGAAAAAAATCTCTAATCTCAAAGACATGCTCCCGCTCTTGGAAAAAGTGGCCAAAGCTGGCAAGCCGCTTTTGATTATCTCGGAAGATGTGGAAGGCGAAGCGTTGGCGACTCTCGTCGTCAATAAATTGCGCGGCACATTGCATGTTTGCGCCGTGAAAGCCCCGGGCTTCGGCGACAGACGCAAGGCGATGATGGAAGATATTGCCATCCTCACCGGCGGCAAAATGTTGAGCGAAGACCTCGGCATGAAACTGGAGAACATCCAGCTTGAAGACCTCGGCAGAGCCAAGCGCATCATTGTGGATAAAGAAAACACCACGATCATCGAAGGCGCGGGCAAGAATACCGATATTCAAGGCCGCGTGGGCCAAATCCGCAAACAGATTGAAGACACCACGAGCGATTACGACCGCGAGAAATTGCAAGAACGCCTTGCAAAACTCGCCGGCGGTGTCGCCGTCATCAATGTCGGCGCGGCTACGGAGACCGAGCTGAAAGAGAAAAAAGCTCGCGTTGAAGATGCTTTGCACGCCACGCGCGCTGCGGTGGAAGAAGGTATCGTCCCCGGCGGCGGCGTTGCGTTGATCCGTTGCCAAAAGGTGATCACGGCGCTTGAGTTGAAGGGCGACGCGGCCATCGGCGCGGGAATTGTGTTCCGCGCGATTGAGCAACCTCTTCGCACGTTGGCTGAAAATGCCGGAGTCGAAGGCAGCATTGTGGTTCAAGAAGTCAAGAACCGTAAAGGCGCGGAAGGTTATAACGTGGCCACGGGCAAGTACGAAGACTTGTTGAAGGCCGGTGTTGTTGACCCGACCAAAGTGACCCGCACGGCGTTGCAAAACTCCGCGTCCATCGCTGGACTTTTGCTGACGACGGAAGTGATCGTCACGGAAGCTCCTCAAAAGGAGAAACCAGCCGCAGGTGGCGCTCCCGGAATGGGCGGCATGGGTGGCATGGGCGGTATGGATTATTAATTGGGTGTAGGACTTCGTCCTACGACCTAGCAGGGAGCGTAGCTCCCTGCACCCTTTCTTGCATTGCCTCCGCTTTGCGGAGGCAATGCAAAGGAAGGTGAAGGAGGCTGCGCCTCCTTCTGGGAGAGGGATACACCTCCCACTTGCTGGAATTTATCAAAAAAATTTAATCATTTGAGGAGTGTTTATGTGTAAATCTGATTATGGAATTTGAATTAAATGAATGTCCAAGATGTCGCAGAAAAACGAGAATTTCTGTCCATCAAAGTTGTCAAAATACTTTAAACAATGGGTCTTTGTGTGGTTTTTCCTTCTCCGATCGTAATAGAACAATTCGTGAAGCAGAATACAAGCATGCATTAATTGAGCCACCTGCCTATGTTGCTGATAAGCAAGGGATTTCTTTTAATCCGAACGTGAAACTATACAGAAAATATAGAGAACAAACTCTTGCTTCAGGTAATCTGTTTTGGGATTCTAGAAACGAATACCCATTTGCTTACTACACTCCAAGTGGTTCGATGGCAATAGCGGTACATTGTTCAGATTATTTTAGAATTCCCGTTAGTGGTTTTAAAATGCCATTGAATTCTAAACCTCAAAATATGCACGGGCATTATGCAAATTTGAGTAATGATAGAGATACTTTCGTAGCTACATTTTGTGGAACAGTTTTTGGGTATCCTGGTATTTTACATCCTACTCAACACTACATAACACAAAGTGGAAAGCTAATCGCTGCATGGGATCGTGCTGCGAATTTTTTCATTGTTATCTAATAAAAGGCTGCTGTTGAGTGACGCAGTGGAGGGCGCCGAAGCCGACGACGACTTGGGAGCACTCGATGCCGATGACGCGGCGGTTGGGAAAAAGTTTTTGTAAAGTATCCAGAGCAACTTTGTCTTGCGGGCAGGAATAGACAGGAACGAGCACGACGTTGTTGGCGATGTAAAAATTCGCGTAGCTGGCGGGGCAAATGTCGGGGCAAGCTTCTGGGTGGGCTTTGAACATGGATAGATCGCGGATGGCGGCGGGCACGGGCACGTCATTCGGCATGGGAAGTTCGATGATTTGAAACGCGCGGCCGTTTTGATCTTTTGCACTGCGCAGGCATTTGAGATTTTCCTGAAGCGGCGCGTAATTGGGATGCTTGGGGTCTTTTTCGACTGCGGCGACGATGGTGGTGGGATTGACAAACCGCGCGATGTCGTCCACGTGTCCGTCCGTGTCGTCGCCTTCAATTCCTTTGCCGAGCCAGATAACTTGCGAAACGCCGAAGAATCGTTTCAGTTGCGCTTCGATTTCAGCTTGGGGAAGGGAGCGTTCACGGTTGGAATTAAGCAAGCATTGCGTCGTCGTCAGCAACGTTCCCGCGCCGTTGACATCAATCGAGCCGCCTTCCAACACCATGTCGTGTTTAAGGAGAGGAAAATCAAACATCTCGGCGATGCGCGTGGGAATGATGTCGTCAATTTCCGCGCCGGGATAATACTCTTTGCCCCAGTTATTGAAGCCGAAGTCTTGGAGGACAAGCGCGGGTTGTTGGCGATTGCGCGAGACGATGAAATTGGGCCCGGCGTCGCGCATCCATGCGTCGGTGTTGGGGATGAGAACGGGCTGAACGTTCGCGGGGTTGGCGAACCGTTGCGCGAGTTTTTTGATTTTAGCTGCCGCGTTTTCGTCGTTCACAAGCACGCGGACTTTCTCATGCGGGCAAAGCGCGGCCATCATTTCCAGCCATTTTTCTTGGATGATTTCGATGTGCTCTGGCCATGTTTCGGGATTCCAAGGCCAAGCCAGCCACGTTGCTTCGTGCGGCTCCCATTCCGCAGGCATGCGGTAGCGGGAGAAGTCAAAGTGCGCGGCGTCCATCACGGCGAGTAGCGGTTGACAATGCCGCCGTAAGCGTCAATGCGGCGGTCGCGCAAGAACGGCCAGTGGCGGCGCATCTCTTCTATTTGCGCAAAGTCGCAAACGGCGACGAGGATTTCTTCTTGGTCGGCGGAAGCTGTGGCTAGTTTGTCGCCGAAGGGCGAGCAGATGAAAGATTGTCCCCAGAATTGAGTGTTGCCTTCCGTGCCGACACGGTTGGGCGCGGCGACGAAAACGCCGTTGGCGATGGCGTGGGAACGTTGCATCGTTTCCCATGCGCTGTGTTGGATGGGGCGCGCTTGCGGGTCGTCTTCGGGAATCCAGCCGATAGCCGTTGGATAAAATAAAATTTGCGCGCCTTGCAGGGCTGTGAGGCGGGCTGCTTCGGGATACCATTGATCCCAGCAAATGAGAACGCCGATGCGCCCGAATTTCGTGTCGAACGCGCGAAAGCCTAAATCGCCGGGAGCGAAATAAAATTTTTCATAAAAACCCGGATCGTCTGGGATGTGCATTTTGCGGTAAATGCCGGCCAACGAACCGTCCGCGTCTAAAACAACAGCCGTGTTGTGATAGAGTCCCTGCGCGCGTTTTTCAAACAGACCGGCGATGATGACGATGCCTAGTTCTTTGGCCGTTTTGCTCAATGCTTCCACGGTTGGGCCGGGAATGGGTTCGGCGAGATCAAACGCCGCGTGGTCTTCTGTTTTGCAGAAATAAAGGGAGCGGAAGAGTTCCTGAAGGCAGACTATTTGAGCGCCTTGCTGGGCGGCTTGGCGGCATTTTTCGATGGCGCGCGCGAGGTTGTCTTCCGCGTTGGCCGAGCATTTCATCTGAATCAGGCCAACGGAGACTTTGTTGAGGGGGTTTTTCATTGGTTAGTGTAATAACTTTGTCATTTGAAGATGGAATCCCTTTTGCCCGCAGGGAGGGTGCTTCGCCCCCCTTCCCTCGCTCGCAATGACGGTAAGGGGAGGCTGTTTAAAGCGAGGACTGAAAAAATGATTTCACGTTCGCAAAAACTGGATTCCCGCCTTCGCGGGAATGACAGGAAGCGGGGAGGAAGGGCGAGAAAGTTCATGGGACTATCTGCCTTCGTCAAATATTTCGGCGTTGGGATTTTCGCGCATCAACTGGCGGACGCGCAGGTCTGTGCTGGCCGGCGCGGCGGGAGGGGAAGAAGGTTGATTTTGGTTGGAGGCCGCTTTTTTTTCAAATTCCGGCGGGCGCAGGCCGAGCCATACGATGAGAAACAACGCGCCGATGACGACGAAAATGATGGATAAAGGAATGCCGTCTTTTTTGGACGACGCCCTTCGGGAGGATCTTCTTTTTTTGGCCATTTTAGTAAATATCCCGCAGGTAGCGGCTTTCTTCTTTCATCAAGGTGACGTTGACGTAGTCCGCGGCTGCATCGGGAGTCAAGCTGCCTTCTTTCGTCACGATGTCAATTAAGGCTTGATGAACGTCTTTTGCCATGTTTTTGGCGTCTCCGCAAACGTAGAAGTAAGCTCCGTTTTGAATCCATTGCCAAAGCTCTTTGCCACGCTCGCGCAGGCGGTCTTGGACGTAGATTTTATGGGCTTGGTCTCTTGAAAAAGCTGTGTCCATGCGCGTGAGGACGCCTTTTTTTTGCAAAGCTTCCCATTCTTCGCGGTAAAGGAAATCTTCGGCTTGGCGGCGGTCGCCGAAGAAAAGCCAGTTGCGGCCTTTTGCTCCGTCCATCTCGCGTTGCTGAAGGAAAGCGCGATAGGGAGCGACGCCTGTGCCTGACCCGACCATGATGATGTCCCGTGAATTGTCTTCAGGCAGGTGAAAATAACGGTGATGTTGGATGAAAATGGGCGCGGTTTCACCGATGGGAATGTGTTTCGCCAAGTAGCCGGAGGCGAGGCCATATTTCAGCCGTCCGTGGGTGGTGTAGGAAACGAGGGAAACAACGAGGTGCGCTTCGTCGGGGTGCTTGCTTTGCGAGGAGGCGATGGAATAGAGGCGCGGCGAGATGGGCGTGAGGAGGGCGAATAACTCTTCCGGCGTAAAGCGCGCGTCGGGGTGTTCGTTCAAAATATCCACATAATCCCGCGTGAAGATGTATTCCCCAAGTTTTTCTTCGGACGTGTTGAGAGGGGCGGCTTGAGGAAGCTTTTGGGCAAGGGCTTTGACGAACCGTTTGTTAGCGCGGTTTAAAATATAGCCGCCGGTTAAGGCCTCGCGCAAAGAAGAGTTCTTTCCGTTGAGTTGGGGAACAGGCGCGTTGCCGTCGAGGTGAAGTTTTTGGAGGAGTTCTTCCACAAGGTGAGGCGGGTTGCGCGGGAAAACGCCAAGCGAATCGCCGGGTTGAAAAGCGATTCCGCTTCCCTTCAAATCAAAAACAATATGGAGCGTGTCTTTTTCCGAGTTGCCTTGATTGAGCCGTTGATTGGTTATAGCTCTTGCGGCAAAAGGATGGGCGCGGTCGTGAATGTGGACAGAGTTGGTCATTTTTTAATATCGCGTAGGGCGCGTATTCTGCATTTTGAGACAGGATGTTGTGAGGCGCAAGTTATTTGAAAGCGATTTCAAGAGGAGGATATAGTGTAACAACTTTGTAATTTGACGATGGATTCCCTTTTGCCCGCAGGGAGGTTGCTTCGCCCCCGCTTCCCTCGCTCGCAATGACGTAAAATAAAGATAGGTGTAAGTGTAAAGCTACTTCACTATAAACACGCCCATACGTTAGCCGGCATCGCCCACTCGGGGACATCGGGCGGGGTGGATTCCGTGTGGAAAGAAGCGCGGCGGTTGGTTTCTTTCAAGACATTACGGGCGATGTGAATGAGCTGGCTTGTGGGGAGCGTTTGGCAATTGGAGGAAAGCAGGATGTGAGCTTCCGGCGCGGCGCAGGCTAGGGTCATGCGAATCAGTTCCGGCAAGTCGCGCTCGATTTGAAGTGGCCGCCCTTTTTCGCTGCGGGCAAAGGTTGGCGGGTCGAGGATGATGGCGTCGAAGCGTTCGTTCCTTTTTGCCAAGCGCGGCAAAAGTTTGCGCACATCTTCGACGATAAAGTGGTGGTTTTGAGGGGAAAGATGGTTGAGTTCAAAGTTGGATTGGCCGCGGCGCAGGGCTTGGCGGGAAATGTCTGCGCTGGTTGTTTCTGCGCCTTCCAGAGCTGCCGCTACGGAAAAGGAGCAGGTGTAGGCGAAGCAGTTGAGGAATTTTTTGGGTTTTAAATCGCGCACATGCTGACGGTTCATGCGTTGGTCAAGGAAGAAGCCGACGGAATAGCCGCCGAAATCCGCGTGGTAAGAGATGCCGCGCTCTTGAATCGCGGTTGTAAGAGGCAAATCGTTCGGACCTTGAAGAAGGATGGGGGTGTGTTTGGTGTCGGGATTTTTCACCAAGTCGCGCAAAAAGACGCGGCGCGGCGCGAAGCTGATTTCTTCGCCCCAGCGTTTTAATTCGTCCATCAGCCCTTCCCACGCCACGCGGGTGAAGCGCGAGAGAAGGACGTCGTCGCCGTAGCGTTCTATCCAGACCGATGAGCTGGAAAAAATGCGGTGAACGTTGGTGTTTTCTTTTTCCAAAGCGAGCCACGTTTTTAAGGAGAGACAACCTTGAATGGCGTGTTGTTGTGGAGCAATGCCTTCCGCCGCGTTATTTTTTTCTAAACGCATTTCTTGAATTTACGCCGCGGTTTCGATAGCGTGCAAGCTTCATCCCTGAAAAATGCCGCATGAAAATCGTCGTCCCTAAAGAAACACATCCGGGTGAATGCCGCGTCGCGCTAATTCCCGCTTCCGTTGCCAAGTTGAAACAAAAAGGAGCGGAGGTGGAGGTGGAGAGCGGTCTCGGCCTTGCCGCCGGATTTTCCGATAGCGATTACGTTACTGCTGGAGCTAAAGTGGAAGCGGATCGCAAGGCTATGCTTGGTTCGGCGGACGTGGTTTTGCGCGTGCGCAAGCCGCCTGTGGAAGAAGTGGATTTTTTGCGCAAGGGGGCGATTCATATCAGCCATCTTGATCCGTTCAATGAAACGCAGCTTGTGCAACGCCTCGCGGAACACGGGGTGAGCGCGATTTGCATGGAGATGATTCCCCGCATCACGCGCGCGCAGAAAATGGATGTTCTTTCTTCTCAAGCCAACCTCGCGGGTTACGTTGCGGTGATTGTCGCGGCGGAGCAGTTGAATCGTATTTTTCCCATGATGATGACGCCCGGCGGCACGCTGAATCCCGCCAAGGTTTTTATTATCGGCGTGGGCGTCGCCGGTTTGCAGGCCATTGCCACGGCGCGGCGGCTCGGCGCGCGGGTGGAGGCGTTCGACACAAGGCCGGTGGTGGAGGAGCAGGTGCAGTCGCTCGGCGCGAAGTTTGTGAAAATTGACATCGGCGAGACGGGGCAAACGAAGGAAGGCTATGCCAAGGCGTTGACGGAAGAGCAGCTTGCCAAGCAGCGCGAGGGGATGAAGAAATGTTGCGCGCAGGCGGATGTGGTCATCACGACGGCGCAGGTTTTTGGCCGCAAGGCGCCGCGCATTGTGACGGATGATATGATTGCCGCGATGAAGCCCGCCAGTGTGGTGGTGGATTTGGCGGTGGAAAGCGGCGGCAATGTGGAAGGTTCGGACAGTGAAAAAGTTGTCGAGAAACATGGCGTGAAAATCGTCGGTCTGGCCAATGCGCCGAGTCGGGTGGCCGTTCACGCCAGCCAGATGTATTCTTCCAATTTAACCAACCTGATCGAAGAATTTTGGGATAAAGACGCCAAGATTTTTGCGCTTAAGTTGGAGGACGAAATTATTAAGGGCGGTCTTGTCACGCATGATGGCCGCGTTTGCAACGAGAAATTAGCGGGGAAGAAATAAATGAAGAAGAGCTTAAAAGTCTTTGTTTTTTGCGCAGCCATTGCCGTGTTGCAGGGGCACGCCGCTTACGGCGCGACGAATAGCAGCGAGCACGGGGGGGGGCATATCAATTCGCTTTTCGTGTTTGTGCTGGCGACGTTTATCGGGTTGGACGTCATCCGGCGCGTGTCGCGGCTGTTGCACACGCCGTTGATGTCGTTGACCAATGCGATTTCCGCTATTTCCGTTGTCGGCGCGCTTTTGGTGGGCGGCGCGGATTATCCTTTGCCCATCAGGTTGCTTGGTCTTGTGGCGGTGGTGGCGTCGGTCACGAATATCGTGAGCGGTTTTCTCATCACGGATCGGATGTTGAAGATGTTTAAAAAGAGCGACCCTAAAAAACAACATTCTTAATTTAATATGGACGTTTACTTTATCCCTATCGCTTATCTCGTCGCTACCGTCCTTTTCATTTTTTCGCTGAAATGGATGAGCGATCCCAAAATGGCGCGGCGCGGCGTGCTGTCCGGCGTTGTGGCGATGCTCATTGCCGTTATCGGCACGTTGGCCAGTCCTCATATTGTGGATTACAGATGGATTGCTTTGGCGGTGCTTCTCGGAACCGTCATCGGCGTGCCGCTTTCGTGGGTGCCACTGACCGCTGTGCCTCAACGAACGGCTCTTTCGCACGCTTTCGGCGGCTTGGCGGCGGGATTGGTCGGAACGGCCAAGTATTTTCTTTGGCTCGGCGAGGGTGGCGAGGCGCTGACGCCTTTTCGCGTGGCGGTTATTTGTTTGGAAGTATTGCTGGGTTTTCTCACGTTCACGGGCAGCTTGATGGCGGCTGGCAAGTTGCAGGAAATCATTCCCACGCGCCCGATCACTTATAAGAACCAGAACATTGTTAATCTTTCGTTGTTGGGCGCGGCGATTGCTTGCGCGGTTTTGCTCACGTTCGATCCCTCGCGGCATTGGTTGTTTGTCGCCGTCATTGCCCTGTCTCTTTTGTTCGGCGTGTTGCTGATCATTCCCATTGGCGGCGCGGATATGCCGACGGTGATTTCCTTGTTGAATGCTTATGCCGGTCTATCGGCGGTGGCGATGGGTTTTGTGTTGGACAATAAGTTGCTTATCACTGCGGGCGCACTGGACGGTTCATCAGGCCTCATTCTTTCCATCATCATGTGCAAGGCTATGAACCGCAGCTTTGCGAATGTTTTGTTCGGCGGATTCGGCGCGGTGGTTCAGAAGAAGAAGGACGGAGCGCAAGGCAAGGTGAATCCGATCACGGCGGAGGACGCTTATTTTGTGTTGGAAGCCGCGAGCAATGTTGTGGTTGTTCCCGGTTACGGCTTGGCTGTGGCTCAAGCGCAGCACGCGGTGAGCGAGTTGGGCGCGTTGCTTGAAGAAAACGGCGCGAAAGTTCGTTACGCCATTCATCCTGTCGCGGGCCGCATGCCCGGCCATATGAACGTGCTCTTGGCCGAAGCGAACGTGCCTTATGACCAGCTCATCGAGATGGACGATATTAATCCTTCGATGGGCGAAGTGGACGTGTGTTTGGTCATCGGCGCGAATGACGTGGTCAATCCCGCCGCCAAGGAAGAGCCTTCCAGCCCCATTTACGGAATGCCGATTATCAACGCCGACAAAGCCAAGACGACGATTGTCATCAAACGTTCGATGGCGACGGGTTTTGCGGGCATTGAGAACGGGCTGTTCTTTAAAGAAAACACGCGAATGTTATTTGGCGACGCCAAGGCGGTTTTGCAGTCGCTGGCCTCCGAGTTTGGTCGAGTTTAATGCTGGCGAGCGGCGCGGCGGCGACGGCTCTTTTTTTTCCTCTTCCACTTTGCTTAATAATTGCGGCGCGGGAAGCCGTGGCGGGTCCTGCGGCAAGCTCCGCACGGAAGCGTCTTGTTTCAGCGAAACTTCCGCCGCGAGATGCGCGATGGCGCCTCTGGATTCAGGCGTGAAATGCACGAATTGTTTCAAAGTTTTTCCGTTGGGGTCAGTTGCTTGGATGAGATAAGTTCCGAAAAAACCGCGAAATTTGACGTTCGATGCAATGTCCGTCGTTGTTTCAAAAACCGTCCGCCATTCTTTTAGCAAAAGTTTTTTCAACATTTCTCCCGCCGGCAAAAGATTCCAGTCCTTGTCCACCAGCGAGGCTTCGCGGCCCATCCAGTGCGTTTTTTCGAAGAATCCCCAAAGGATGATGGCTTTCACGGACGGATGGCTGAAGGCGAGGCGATAGCCTATTTCCAGCGCGCGCGCTTTGCGTTGTTCGTCCGGCGTCCGAAAGCTCAATCCCGT
>JAZDII010000083.1:0-14847 GCA_043805085.1 bacterium | reverse complement strand
CTCTGGTTTTTGCGAATATATTAAATTTTCAAGCTGTTCTTGTTTTTTTTCTCCTTGAAAGGGTAAAGAAAAAGACTGGTACTGAGCAAGGTGGGTTATCCTTTTATGGGTATTTTGGATGTGGGTAATTGTTTCGCGAAGTAGCAGCTTGATAGCATAAATAGGGTCAAGTAATCGAGCTGTATGCCGATTGTAAGCATTAATGAGGTCCATACTCACCCCTAATATAAGTAATTGGCAACTTAGACGGATATAAAAAGGGGGGCTAAGTGGGTACTTAATTGCTAATAACACGGAGAACAAAATAAAAATTCCCAGTGAGGAAAACGTTGTTATTGTTTTTATATCTTTCCGGTAAAAATATTTAAGAACCTTCCCATACGACTTGGCAGCTTCTTGTACAGTGAGCATGCGAAGTGAAAACACTATAGCCAACATGGTAGCTATAATGGCAGCTACAGCGAGAAATAGACTTTCAGAGTTTTCATAGGGAGGGATTTTTAAAACATAAATACCTCCACTAAATATCAATGACCACAAAGTCAAAACCGATTCACTAAAATGCCAGAAGAAAGCTTTGATTTTTTCGCTACAGGTATCTTTTTTTTGTAAAAAACGGAAATAGAGGCCGACTATAAGTCTTCTTAAGAACCAGTTTAGGGAAATCCATTTTCTCTTACATCTCTCAAAATATTTTTTTGCATCATTTTGACATCTTGCAATAAAGGCAATTAAATTCTGCTTGTAGCCAAAAAGTTTTTTCATGCCTTGATTGATTTACCCCTCGCAAAAACATTTAACTTCTTCCCCATCCGCTTCTCAAAGTCCTTAATAGCCTGTTCCATCATCAGATTAAGGTATTGCGACACGCTGTGCCGCTTGGCGGCGGCTACGATTTTAAACCTTTCGTATATATCCTCGTCAAGGTTAAGGGAAGTACGCTTCATGGCCACATGGTATGGTAACCATTACCGCAAAACAAGATTCTAAATTCACATCAAAAAAATCTTGTATGTGGTAATAATGAGGTAATAATGTGTTATTATCAATGAAGAAGAAAACCTCTTTGGCTCTTGATCCCGTTTTGCTCAACAAGTGCAAACACATTGCTGAGATCGAAAGCAGGAGCTTTTCCAATTGGATACACTGGTTAATGCACAAGGCGTGGCTGGATGCCCAAAAGGAAATAAAAAAGGAAGCCAAAGGTTGTTCATTGAAAACACAAGAAAGGAAATAAGCCCCCATGAAAAAACTTCTCCTCCTCCTGCCCATTGTTTTTGCAATTGGCTGTGCTACCACGGTTCACCAACTCAACACTGCCTCAGGAAGGCCGGAGGTGTTCATTGCCAACGCTACCAAGGCAAAAGTCCAGGGTGCTTTGACTGATATTCTGGTTTCAGAGGGGGCAGAGCTTGCCAATGAAAGCAATTCCATGATGGAGTTTGTCCGTAAGCATGGATTTGTAGATGCTCCCATCAACTTAATGCCCCGCGCAGAAATTCTGAAATTCACTTTCTTGGAGCAAAAAGACGGCGTAAAAGTCTTTGCTAATGGCCTCATAGACACTTCTGCTTACAGTCACCCTCCTTATAATAACAACAACTCTCCTCGTATGATGACTAGCAAAGAAGATGTAGAGATGCTTCAGGGCATTCTGGACAAGCTGAAAGCACGATCTAATTGAGGGCTGGCCATGAATAACAGCGAACTGGACGGCTCAGGGCGAAGAACGAACAACTCAAGCTGAAGGCTCTAGAGGCCGAGAATGAACGGTTAAAGAGCAAGGTTCGGGCAGAAGAGCTTGGGTGGATGCTGGGCAACCATCTTAGCCAGCGTTCTGGCGATTGGCATTGTCATCGAGTTTATCAGGATACCCGTTTATTTGATGGAGACAAGGCTTCTGGATAAGTTTTTGCAGCAGGGAGAATTTTTCCCTGTCCTGTATCAAGCTGCAACCTCAGTTCCTTGCCTCATTTTCAAATTTTTTTGCCTCAACAAGAAGTCCTCCCAATCAACTTCGATACCCACCGCCGCTAGTTGTTTTATGGCAAACCTCATTAGACTTTCATCCATCTCTTCTTCACTAAGCGGATAAGGCGATTTTTGAGGAACATCCGCTTCCGGCTCCTCTTTTTTTGATTTTCCAAAGGCACGTTCAAAAATGATCTTAGAGGCTGCTATGGAATCAGTATCTTTGGCGTTCATCGCTATTGTAAATAGCCTTTTAGCTAAAGCCCTCGCCCTCTTTATCTCCTCTCTGGTTTTGGTTTTCTTGTCGTCAATGGTTATCTCTTCGTTAAGAAGCTCTTCCCATACCTCGCTCTCGCTGATGCGATAAGTGTCCTTCGGACGGCCTTGGGGGTTGCGGACTTCCCCTTCTTGGATCATGTGAGGCTGTAAATTCTCTAAGCTTTTCGGGTTATATGGCATAAAAATCCTTTTTAAATCGTTGTTCTTTTGAAAAAGCAGAGTGTTCGCACTGCATAAAAATAAAGGAAACCAACGCCTTTATTGTGAAGCCTCTTGGTTTCCATATTTTTCACCGTCTTGACGGCGTTCGTTTCCAATTCGGGCAGTTTTTCAGAGGAAGAACGCCTTGGAAACGTCTTGGTTTCCAGTTTCGTTTCCTCTGGTTTCCTTTCAACTCCCCTAGGGGTTTTTCAAGGAAATCAATGTTTTTAATCGGCCTGCTCAATAAGCTCATACCCTCCCCTTCCGTTTGACCGCAGCAATCCGTCCCTTTCGGCTTTCTTGGCCAGTTTTGAAACGCCTCCTTTTGACATACCCATTTCCTCAGCAATATCCGTGCAGGAGGTCAATCCGTCCTCAAGGCACTGACGGAAGATTTGCATGTTGGACGATTTTTGATGCGCAATCGAAACTTCATTTTCCGACTCTTTTTTGAACTGCCATTCTAAAGAAGGAGCGTCTTGTTCAGTGGTGTTCCGGTTTTTTGCAAAACTCGTTGCAAAAGCCGCGCCATCTTGAGGATTTAACGATAAGCGTCCTGGCGATAGTTTGATGACCCAGAAAGCAGCATCCTCTCTCCTGCTCGTGCCTCTCATTTGTCCATTACGACCAGCGTGATGAATGAAAATGACAGCAATCCTTGCTCGACGTAGGGCTAAAAGCCAGTGGAGCACTTGCTCCCAGCTGTCCGCCTCGTTTTCTTTCATTCCTGAAAATAAGCAAGACAGATTATCCAGAAACACGACTTCGACCTTCTCGTCTTTGCAGTAAGTTAGGATAGCTTCCTGCACTTCAGGAGAAGTTAGATTTAAAACTGCGCCCGTTTTTTCAAACAAAACCTCGTGATGTAGATAAGTAACCTGTCCTTTACCAGTGCTAAGCAGTTTGTCTCGCCCTTGAGTTTCATCCAAAGGCATTTCCCCATCGATATAGAGAACTTTTCGAGGCTTGGGGGCATTCCAAGGTCCTGCCTGTTTACCACCAGCTATGGCGTGCGCAAAATACATAGACAGCCACGTTTTTCCAAGTCCTCGAGGCCCAAAGATGAACCCCAAATCCCCTTCTTTAAACCATCGTCCTAAAATTTCTTCTCTCGTGGGTAATACAACGCCTTGCAACGTCTTTGAATCAACAACGGATTGTGTGAAGTGTTGTTGCCACTCTTCAACAGGCGAGAGCTCTGCCACGACTGGATTTACTTGTTGCTCAAAATTTCCCAGCCCTTGCTCTAGCGCAACGTTTTCTTGTTCTAATGTCGCAGTCTCACTCATATGTCAAAAAATTGACTCAAAGGTTGGTTCGGGGTTTAAAAAAAGGAGCTTCTGCTCTCCATCTCCAATGGCTCCAATGGTACGCTTTGCCCCTGGCAAACGGCTCATGCGTGATGGGTTTTTATTGTTTGCGTCAATGCCGTAAGAGGCAAGTGCGGTTAGTAGCCTATTAGTAGTTTGGCTGTGTTGTTCGCCGTTCTTACAATCAACTTTGATCCAAGCATGTGCACTTCTTCCGCCGGATAGAACAATGGCTGCTATGGGAAGTTGGAGTTTAGCAAGAAGTGAAATCTGCAAGTTAACGGGTAGGTCATCGAACTCCAGTAAAGCAAAGCGGCATGATATTACATCCGCATCCGTGCAAGCCCCTCCTTTGCCGCTTCCCTTGGGTTTGACGGGGTTTGGGCGAATCCATGCACCTCCTTTTCCTTCAGGAACACCACCGTCTCGGATATGACAAAACCATTCGTCACGCTTAAGCGTTTTACCTGCGCCAATCGGATGCGCTTTCCCTTCCTTTTCGACACAATCCCAAACAACGTTGATACAATCTTCGGCATAGTAAAGCCCTGCCAAGAGAGGTAGCGCATCCAGTTTCCAATTTTCTGAAGGATGCCAAGGAGAAACATGCCATAAATCCGCCTCATTACAGCGAAACCCATTCAGCAACCTTTCGACGTTCTGCACAGCTTTTTCAGGAGTAGTTTTTGCAGGGTTGCCTGCACTACCAATCCTCACAGGAAAGTGAATACGGTGGGCTTGCCAATGCTTGCTCTTTGATTGGTAAGGACGGAAGTTTTGTTCTTTCGCCCAATTGATGAGTCCACAGAGTTCGCTATCCGTGACGTCGTTTTCATATTTTGAGCGGAGCTCAGCAAAGATGGCTTCTTCGCTTAAACCTTGCGCAACCAAGGAACAAATAATCCGCTTGGCTTGTTCATGCCGATGCCCTTTAGAGGCAGGATTCACCAGCTCAGATTGAGTTTTTTTAGGAATGAACATTGGCAGTTCCTTCTGCGCCATCCTGTGGTGTCTGCTCCAGAAAACTCAGCAAGCTTTCAAGCAAAATCAACCTTTTGCCGCGAAGGCATCCTTTCGGACGAACGGCAATTGATTTTACTGGTGGCTTCCAACCGTTTTCTTTGCACGGCAGGATAAGCTGATTGAGCTTGCCGCGCTTGAGACCTGAAAAAAACTCCGACGTATTGCCGGACGGCAAAGGAACAAATTTTGGAAGCAGATTTTCTTGAGATGTCATCATTTAAATGACGACAATGGCATTAATTTTGTAACTTTAAAAGTTTTTTTTTACGCTACATTAATTTTTATCCTTCTTAGGAGAGGAAATGGGTAGTGGATTTTCCACATATGAATCCACCAAAAATTCGTATTGAAAAAACTCTAGGGCATTTTTTCGAGCACGTTCCCATGATGGCCTTTTGCCATAAAGAGGTTTTCCTAATGCCTCAACGGTTAATTTTGTAGCTTCTTCAAGGCTATAATGGTGCAACAAACGCATAGCTCCTATGTTCTTCAAAATATCGCGCCAATTCCGCCCTTGACGTTCCTGAGGACATTTCTTTCTGTTTTCTTTTAACCAGTTTTTAAAATCTGAAAGCAATGTTTTATCGCTGCAACCCCAATTGATTCTAAAAGCCACGCTGTAATAGGGCGGAACTTGTCCTTTGTATTTATTGAGTGAAAAAGCATAGTCAAAGTCAGTTTTTTTTGATTTCATTTATCCCTGAATGCTCTGGAAAATGATTGCGGATCATACGTTGGCGATCTGTAGCGCCAAGCAGTTGCCAAGGTTTATCAAGACTGAAACTGTAGCTTTCTAAAAACAAGCTGTTTATACAGCCTATCCACTCGTCGGGATTTTCAAGAAATTCTTCATGTTTAGGATTAGGCATCTCTCCATACTCAATGTCGCCAGGATATTTTCCTCCCTCGGTATTGTCCTTCTCCACAACAGTCATCATTTCAGAAGGAATGCTATGCAACTGATCTTTTAAGTCTTTCCATTCCCTCGCACATTCCCAAATCAAGCACGCCCTTAATTCACGTTTCGGAATTTTTGAGAAATCCCATTCCTCGCGCTTTAATTCACGTTTGAATAATGGCTCGTTCATGGATGCACCTTTATCCCAACTTTCTTCGCCAACTCCCCCTGCCTCACATCAAACGTCAAAAAATGAGTCGCCCCGATTTTTAGGGCATTAGCAATGTGGAGAAGATCAAGGGTGCCGCAGTTGCCATATTTCTCGGAAAGCTCGTCCGCTTGGCGATAAACTTCAAGAGGATTAACTGTCGCGTGGGCAAGAATCCCGTCCTCTAAATCCTCTTCCACCTGCCTCAAGGCCGCCTTCTTGGTTGACTCATCAATTAGCCTCCTGTTGGCATAAAGCCGGATGGCATTCCGAACCTCAAGACGATGCAAAAGGGTAAAAACCAAAGGCTCGCCTACTTTAGACATGTAGTCGTTCGCCTTTTTCGCTTGTCCATCTATGGAAATATAAAGAGGGACAATAAAACTGCTGTCAGCGTAAAGCTTCAAAACTTTTCTTTCCTCATCTCTTGCAAGATTTCATTGGCCTTGCTCTCCGCAATAACTTTATGAGGGTATCTCTCCCTCATCCGCTTTAAAAAATCTGGCATTACAACCTTTTTAACCTTGGCTTGTTCAGGAATAATGCGAGCCATTGTCTTGTTTCTCTTGGTGACCTGCACCTGTTCCCCACTTTCCACCCAAGTCAGAATCTTTGCCAAGCGATGTTGAAGCATGCGAATACCTACCGTTTTCATTGTATTACAAATATGTCATACATGTTTGTTTTTGTCAAGAGTGTTATGTTTTTTGGGAAGTTTTATCAAAACATCCGGCATAAGGTTTGCCGCTTTTCGTAGGGTCGCTAATTCAATATGGGTATAGTTGCGTGAAGCCGCTACCGAATCATGCCCGATAAACTCTTGAGCAACGGCATCCGAAACGCCTGCGTTTTTCAAGAGACTGGTTGCTGTATGGCGCAAAGAATGAAAGCTTATTTCACTGGTTTTTCGTTTTCCGCTACGCCCTTTGCCTGTCGCTTGTTTTGACCTTGGCTTTGCCAAGCCAGCCTGAACCAGGATTTCGTAAAACTCATTGGAAAGCGCCGTTGACCTATCTCGCTCATTCACGATTTGAGAAGCGTGAGAGAAAAGAGGTTGCTTAGGGTCATCGGAAACGGGCAAAGATTCGATAAACCTCAAAAGAGGACGGGTTAGGGGTAAAATGATTTGCCTGTCCGTTTTGCGCGTCACAAAACGAATCTCCTCCCGTTCAAGGTCAAGATTTGCCCACGTTAAGATGGCAATATCGCCCAACCGCTGCCCCGTATAAATGCCAAACATGATCAGCCCCTTCCATTCAGGAGAGGCTACCTCAAGGATACGTTGGAGTTCTGGCAACGTAAAAGCTCGCCTCTCAACTCCACCTCTCCTCTGCTTCACTGTTTCAACTTGCTGGGCAGGGTTAATCTGAATCAAACCTTCTCGGCGGGCCTGGTTCAGAGCCGCCCTTAGAATCTTGATGTTTAAATTGATTGAAGTGGGGCTTACCCTTTTAAGAAGGGCATTGCGAAAGGATAATATGTCCTGCGGCGTCAAGTAGTTGATGTCCATTTCCACCTTGGCATCAAGATGCTTGAGAAATTGTTCCACAACTGTTTTGTAGCGAGAAAAAGTAGCCCCTGCGCTTTCAGCGTGCTTGCGAGCCAGCCAACTTTCAAAGAAATGCTTAATGCTGCCAGAAGGAAGCGGCTCGCCGCTTGTTTGCTCATAAAGGTTTGCCAGCACCTTCCTGATTTGAGCTTCCGTCTTCACCTTGCAGGCGGCAGCCTCATACTCATCGGCTATGCGTTGCGCCGTTTTTCGGTCTGTTGTGCCAGTTGACCTTTGCAACCGCCTTCCTGCTTCACTGGAAAAGCAGGCAATCCAGTTTTTAGAGTCGGGAAGTCGTCTTAAAGAGGCCATCCTGCCTACAACGTAGCCTACAACATCAGGGATGTCAATGTTGTTAGTTTTGTTGTAAGCTATTCTCGTATAGGTTCGAATGCAGGACGCGGATTATAATTCATGGTTCGAATCCATGTCGGGCAGCCAATTCTGCTCTAACCGCTTTGTTGAAATTAAACAGAAGCTTCCTGCGCGGTCAATTGTTCCATTGCGCGGCTCAGTTGTTTGACATCCAGAGGCTGCGTCAGGCAATCATCCATGCCAAGGCCGAGGCAAAACTCGCGGTTGACGTCTGAAGTGGGAGGAATCATGCCAAAAAGGAAATGTTTGTTTTTTTCTTCGTTGGGGCTGCATGAACGCATTTCTCGAACGATTTCTTCTTTCTTTTCTCCGTCGAGTAATTTCATGTTGAGCAAAATTAAATCAAATTTTTCTTGGCGTAATTTTTCCAATGTCTCGTCCGTTGAGATTGCAATAACAACTTCGCATCCCAAATCCTGCAATAACTCGCGCGCTACTTCTTGACCTAGAGGAGAGCTTTCCACGACCAATGCTTTCCAATCAAAACTGCGGCGTGTTGCGGTTTCAGATAGGGCTTTTTGTTCCCATGCCTCGTCCTGCGCGCTAAGGAAGGGAACGGCAGGCCCATCCTCATCTTTCGCTGCTTCAAACGGCAGGACAACGTGAAAAACGGCGCCCCAACCGCCTTTTCCGTGTTCTGCCCAGATGCGCCCGCCCATCAGCTCGCAAAGCCGCTTGCAAATGGCCAAGCCAAGCCCTGTGCCGCCGAATTTTCGCGTAGTAGAAAGGTCTGTCTGTTGAAAGGGTTGAAATAACACTCCCATTTTTTCCGGCGGAATGCCGATGCCTGTGTCAGAAACGAGAAAGTGAGTTTCAATACGTTGCGTCGATCCGTTTGATTCAAGGTTTTGACAGGTTGCTTCAAATCGAATTTCGCCTCTTTCGGTGAACTTAACGGCGTTGGCCAGCAGGTTCATCAAAATCTGCTGCACACGGTGAGGATCGCCTTTTAATTGGCTGGGGAAATCGTTTTTAATGTCAATGTGAGTGCGGATATTTTTAAGGTTGATTTGGGGTTTAAACACTTGGAATGCTTCACGCACGATGGCCGCCCAGTTAAATGGCACGGATTCTAATTCCATGCGACCGGCCTCGATTTTTGAAAAATCCAGGATGTCGTTGATGATGCGCAATAGTCTGCGCGCGGAAGAGTTGATGCTTTGAGCGTAGATTTGTTGCTTTCCTTCCAAGGTGGTCC
Organism: bacterium; assembly: GCA_043805085.1. Classification (GTDB taxonomy): domain Bacteria; phylum Verrucomicrobiota; class Verrucomicrobiia; order Methylacidiphilales; family Verrucolacustridaceae; genus JAZDII01. Next base: position 5,835 of record JAZDII010000083.1, on the reverse strand, counting down.
GTAAAAGAGAATCCGCGAAGCCGCATACGGAATTCATTGGCGTGCGCAGCTCGTGGCTCATGATCGCCAGAAAGGTGTCTTTTGCTTTGACGGCTCTCATCAGTTCTTCGTTAATTTGAGCTAACTCGCTCGTTTTTTGGTCAACACAATTCTGCAAAAGGGAGCATTCTCCGGCGACTCCCTCGCGTATGGCGAGCGTTTTTTCCTCCACGCATTTTGCCAAAAGGGGGCATTCTTGGTTCATTCCATCGGCTCCCGCGCGTATTTTTCTGCTTGCCGAGCATTCTGTCAATGTGGCCAAAACGGCTTCATTGTTTTCCCACGGAATAGAGCTGACCACGATGTTCACGCCAAACATGCTTTTTTTTGCGGTGAGCAAAAGTTGATTTTCCCATGAACCGACGCCTGAACAAACCTCCTTCTCCAGTGTGGGGTTGGTGAGTCGAAGGTTGTTGGAAAAAAGACTGGAAAAATGCTTGCCGACCACTCCTGATGAGGATTCGTAGCCGAATTGCCGACGGAAGGGTTCATTAGCTTGAAGGATAGTGCCGTCTTTCTTCTTCAAAATAAGAAGCGCGTCTAGCGATTGATTAAAGAGGGCGTTAAATTCTTCTTGGCTCATTTTCTATACTCCGGCCATTTCATGATTGTTTTTGCCGTTGCTTCCCGGTGTTGTGAGGATTTCCGGCAACGTCACTTCAAAACAAACGCCGTCTTCCCGATGCGGCAAGGGCGAGTGCACGCCGATTTTTCCGCCCAGCGTTTCCACCGCCATGCGGCAAAAGGTCAGACCTAGTCCCATGCCTTTTCGCCCTGAAGACGCTTGTCCGTTTTTTTGGGAAAAAGGCTCAAAAATGCGTTCTTGCCACTCTAACGGGATGGGCTTGCCATCGTTGCAAATTTGAACGCGCCACTCCTTGTTTTCTTTTTGTAAATGCACTGTCACGGCGCCGCCTTGGGGGCAAAATTTGACGGCATTTAAAAGTAAATTATCCAGCACGCGCGCCATCATCTCTCGATCTGTCACGATCTCATCTTTCTCGGTGGAATGATCGTTAAAAGAGGGCATTTCTAGTTTCAGCTCTCGCCCTTGAGCCGTCACAGAACTATAAACGGCGCGCTGATGAACCAGCTCGCCCAGCGAAAATCTTTGCGGTTCGGGGTGTAATCCTGTCAGCTCTTTTTTTTCCAAATCCAGCATGGCGTTGGCCATGACCATCATTTCTTCTGTTGCTTGACGGATCATCTCCGCGCAGTCCGTCACTTCTTTGGGAAGATTCTCCGAGCACAAAAGCAACTGCGCGCAGCCGTGGTTGACCTGCATCAAATTCAGCATGTCGTGCGTTAACATGCTGACGGCTGTTTGCACTCCGGTCCATGTTTCTTTATCTCTGCGTCTTTTTTGGAGAGCTTGGGTGACGTATGCTAAAAGCTGATCACGCTGGATGGGTTTTGTGATAAAGGCGTGGCCGCCGGTGCGAATGGCCCGCACATGCGTCAAGGCGTCGTTTAATGCTGTTATAAATAGAACAGGGGCGTCTGCCATTGCTTTGTCTTCTTTTAACTGTCGGCACGCTTCAATGCCGTCCATTTCCGGCATGTGGATATCCAACAAAATCACGTCCGGCCGGATGATGCGAGCCAACCGCACGCCTCTGGCTCCGTCATAAGCTTTGTAGATTTCCAATCCCAGCGGCGATAAAAAATCTTCAATGAGCAAAGCGTTTTGCTCTTCGTCATCTACAATTAACACCCGTTCTCGCTTGTTTTCGTTTGTCAGAGGCATGGTTTAACTCATTCTTTTTGCCGCCCCTCAACACAAGGATGGCTATAAGGGAGTTATTACTTTGCAGCGGCGCTAACGTGAACAGGCAACGGCTAGTTTTTTGCCGGCGTAAAAGGAGAGGTGTTAGAGCTTGCTTGTTTGCGCGCCGGTTCGGCGAGGTCTGTGCTTAAGTAACGTTCGCCCGTGCTGCATGCAAAGGTGACGATGAGTTTGCCTCTGTTTTCAATTCTTTTAGCTACTTGAAGCGCGGCGTGAACATTAGCTCCGGTGGAAATGCCCGCCAAGATGCCCTCTTCTTTTGCCAACCGCCGCGCCATGGCAAAAGCTTCTTCATTGGTCACCATAATCACTTCATCAACCAAATCTAATCTCAAATTATCTGGAATAAAGCCGGCGCCGATGCCTTGAATCTTGTGCGGCGCAGGTTTGACAACCTCCCCTTTCAACGTTTGTGTGATCACGGGCGAATTGGAAGGTTCAACGGCGATGGAAATTAAACCTTGCCTGCGCTGCTTCAGCACATCGCTCACGCCGGTGAACGTGCCGCCGGTGCCCACCGCGCACACAAGGACGTCTATCTTGCCGTCTGTGTCTTTCCAGATTTCTTCTGCCGTCGTCTTGCGATGAACTTCTGGATTGGCCGGATTAGAAAACTGCTGCGGAATCCATGAATTAGGCATCTCTTTGTGCAAGGCCTCTGCCTTCGTGATCGCGCCGCGCATCCCTTCTTCCGCAGGGGTAAGAACCAGTCGCGCGCCTAACATCGCCAGCAGCGTCCGCCGTTCGAGGCTCATGCTTTCCGGCATGGTAAGAATCAGCTTATACCCCTTGGCCGCCGCCACAAAAGCCAGCGCGATGCCGGTGTTGCCGGACGTCGGTTCGATAATGACAGTTTCCGGCGTGAGAATGCCGTCTTGCTCGGCGGCATGGATCATCGCCGCGCCAATGCGGTCTTTGACGCTCCCCAATGGATTAAAAAATTCGCATTTCAGCGCAAGGGTTGCCGCGCAATCGGCAGTGATGCGGTTCAGTTTGACGAGCGGCGTCCGCCCGATAGTTTCAATGACATTGGGCACTATAGGCATGAACTCTTTCTAGATAGATCACTTCAAGAATGAAAGCCGTCATTTTAGCCGGAGGAAAAGGCAAGCGCATGGGCGCGCTCACTCAAGAAGCTCCCAAACCCATGCTTCTTGTCCAAGGAAAACCCGTTCTAGAACACATTATCACGGGCTTGCGCGACAGCGCGAAAATACGCGAATTTTTCATCATCACAGGCCACTGCGCGGAGATGATTGAAAACCATTTCAAAGACGGCGCGGCGTGGAATGTGTCGTGCGTTTATGGCTGCCAACCCACGCCTGACGGCACCGGCAAAGCCCCCGAACTGGCGGCGTCATGGGTCGGCAAGGAACCTTTCTTGCTCACTTACGGCGATGTGCTGGTGGATTCCTTGGACTACGCGGAAATGCTTCGTCAATTCCACGCCGACGCGCTGATTTCCGTCAAAGCGGGTGAAAACGTGCGCCTCGGCGGCGCGGTCATTTTTGACGAAAATTTTTATCTCAAGGATTTGATCGAAAAAGGCGCAACAGGCAACGCGGCTTCGCCTTGGTATAACACCGGTATTTATATTTTTCCACCGCGTTTGTTTGATTACACGCAGCGACTGGAAAAATCTCCGCGCGGCGAATACGAACTGACCGACGCCATCCGCGCTATGGCGCGCGACGGCCTCCGCATTCAAGGCTACGAAATTAAGCGGCGATGGGCTGACGTTCGAGATCCAGCAGAGCTTGAACGCTTAAATCGGCAGGCTGCAGCGGGATGGTGAAAAAGACGGTCGTCCCCTTGCCCAACTCACTTTCCGCCCAAGCTCTGCCGTTATGCAAACGGACGATGTGTCGCACAATGGACAACCCCAACCCTGAACCGCCCAGATCGCGCGAGCGGGCCGGATCCACCCTAAAAAGCCTGTCGAAAATATGCGGCAACTTATCGGCTGGAATTCCTGCGCCGTTGTCTTTAACGAAAAAGCGCGCGGTTTTTCCATCTTCCTCCAACGACGCGCCCAGCTCAACAACGCCTTGGGGATTGGAATAATTCAAAGCGTTTTGAATTAAGTTATAAAAAATTTGCTCCATGCGAAAACGGTCTGCGCGCATCGGCGGCAATTTTTCGCAAGGTGAAACAAGGAGACGGCAGAGCTTGGCGGCAAACGCCTTCGCCCAATCTTCTTGAATTTGCTTAAAGAATAAATCCATGTGGATGTCGCTAAATTCCAAAGAAATCTCGCCCCATTCATATCGGGAAAGGGTCAATAAATCATTGACTAAAAGATTGAGCCGGTCGGAATGCCTCTTCAACACTTGCGCCATTTTCAAAGCATCCCCGTTCAACCAGTCGGGCTTGTCCAACAACGTCTCTAAATAACTGCGGAAAATGGAGAGCGGCGTGCGAAGTTCATGCGACACGTTCGCCACAAATTCCCGTTGCATGCCCTCCAATCCCTTAATCAGCGTGATGTCATGGAACGTCGCCACGACGCCGCCTTCCTGGACATGAACATCGCCAACTTCAAGGAGCGGCACGGCGTTCATTTCAAAAATGCGGCGTCCGCCCAGCACCTCCAGCTCGATTTCGCGGGAAAAGCGTTTTCTTTCTTGTCTTGAGGCGTCGATCGCCCGCTGCACCTCTTTATTATTTAAGGCGTCCCTCACGGGCTTTTCTAACGGATTGTTGGTCAAGCCAAAAAGCCGCATCAACGCTTCATTGGCGAGTTTGACGCGGTTGGAACCGTCCACCACCACTACGCCTTCCAGAATGCCGGCGAGAATAGCATGCAAGTTAAGCCGACTGGTGGAAACGTGGTAGCCTAGATGCGCGATGCGGGCGTCAATTTTTTCCAAATTTTGCGCCATGCCCTCAATGCCAAAAGCGCTGCGCGGCGGCGGCAAAGGAACAGGATACGGCGAACTGCGGCCTTCCGCTAATTCTTCCGTTTGCTTGCGCAATCTTTTAAGAGGCAAATAAACGTGGAAATAAAAAAACGCGAGCCCTTCTATAAAAAGAAGAACCGTGAGAATGAAAATCAGTTTCACGTTTGCTGTTGGCTCATGCGGTAACCCACGCCGCGCACGGTATGGATGAGATCAGCCTCCGGGCCTAATTTTTCGCGCAAACGCCGGATATGCGTGTCCACCGTTCTTGTGTCAATCAAGCTTTGGTAACCCCACACATCGTTTAGCAAGCATTCCCTGCTCTGCACTTCTTCCCCGCGCGCCATAAGAATCGCCAGCAAACGAAACTCCGTCGCGGTCAGAATCAACGGCTGGCCTTTGAGCTGCGCTTCGCAACGGCCGCAATCCACCGTAACGCTACCCATGCTCATGACTTTGGCCTCATGCTCATTGGCCAGCGAACTCATCCGCCGCAACACGGATTGAACGCGCAACACCAGCTCTCTCACGCTGAAAGGCTTCAACACATAATCATCCGCGCCCAGCTCAAGCCCCGCCACGCGGTCTGCTTCTTCCGTTCGCGCCGTCAGCATGATGATAGGAATTTTAGCCGTATGAAATTCCTTCTTCAGTTCCTTGCAAACCTCAAACCCCGATAAGTTAGGCAGCATAAGGTCGAGAATGATGAGAGCAGGCCGCTCCGCTCGCGCTTTTTTTAAACCGGCTGCGCCGTCGTGAGCGGTGATGATTTCAAAGCCGGCTGTTTTTAAATTAAGCGCGATAATGTCCACCACATCCGGTTCATCATCCACCACGAGAACTTTCAAACTCATAGCGAAAGATTCAGGCTAGCAGAGCTAATGTGTCAAAACAAAAGGTAAGATAAAAGAGCGGGCATGCGCCAAGGAGGAATGGGCTTTTGCCGAAACGCCCAAAAAACGCATACCCGCAGGGAGAACTAACTCTAAAAAATTAGACCAACAAAAGATAGATATTATAATGAAGAAACTAAAAAACAAATGAAATACGAAACAACAACAGCCGTATTGGAACAAGAAACAAAAGTAAAAGAAAATAATGAAGAAACTG
>JAZDII010000082.1:0-8777 GCA_043805085.1 bacterium | reverse complement strand
GTCGGCCCAACGGCGGATGGTTTTGAAACTTACGGCGTCACGGGCGTCGCGCTGATTACGTTCATTTGCTTGGCGGTGTTTGACTCGTTCCGCGCGGATTTCATTATATGGATTTTCGCCATGCGCATTTTAATGATCCCGACTTCCTTGTTGGCGTATAAACTCAATTCCATCCTCACGCGTAAATACTGGGCTAAGCAAGCGAAGTTCAACTTTGAGCACCCCCTCACCTCCTTAGTGTGGATGTCCTCTTTGCTCGGTATTATTGTGACGTTTGCAACCAGCTACCTGATGTTGCACGGCAGATATGCCTCGGCGGATCAAGCTGACATTTGGTGGAAGCTTGCCGCTATTATTAGCTGCGGCACTATCGCCGCCGCCGTGATTCCCGAACTCACTCGCGTTTTCACAAGCATGCATTCCGCGCATTGCCGCGAGGTAGTGCAAGCCACTAAAGAGGGCGGCGCGGGCCTAACGATTCTTTCCGGCATCGTAGCAGGAAATTTTTCCGCGTTTTGGAAAGGACTGACCATCATTGCCCTTATGCTCATCGCTTACTTGATCAGCCAGAGCACGCTGTCGGCTTTTATGAGTCACGAAGGAGTGTTCGCGTTCGGCCTTGTCGCGTTCGGTATGTTGGGCATGGGACCTGTGACCATCGCCGTGGACAGTTACGGACCTGTCACCGACAACGCGCAATCCGTTTTTGAACTTTCCACCATCGAGCAATTGCCGAATGCGGAAAAAGAAATTCAAAAAGAATTCGGCTTCACGCCTAATTTCAAGGCCGGCAAAGATTTCCTTGAAGAAAACGACGGCGCGGGCAACACGTTCAAAGCCACAGCCAAGCCGGTGCTCATTGGCACGGCGGTTGTCGGAGCGACAACGATGATCTTTTCGCTGATCCTTATGCTCCAGAAATCGTATGACCCTAATATCTTCCAGAGCTTGAGCATTGTTGATGCGCGCACGCTGCTGGGCCTTATCGCCGGCGGGGCGGTTGTTTATTGGTTCTCCGGCGCGGCCATCCAAGCGGTCACAACGGGCGCTTACCGCGCGGTGGATTATATCAAGCGTAACATCAAACTCGACGGAACGACGAAAGCTTCTCAAGAAGACAGCAACGCCGTGGTTCGCATTTGCACGCAATACGCGCAATACGGCATGATCAATATCTTCATCGCCGTTTTCTGTTTTGCATTAGCGTTCGCTTGTTTCAACCCCGTTTTCTTTTGCGCTTACCTCATTTCCATCGCCGTGTTCGGCTTGTTCGCGGCTATCTACATGGCTAACACAGGCGGTTGCTGGGATAACGCCAAAAAAGTTGTGGAAACTGAATTAAAACAAAAAGGCACGCCGTTGCATGACGCTACAGTCGTCGGCGATTTAGTGGGAGATCCGTTCAAAGACACAGCGTCCGTTGCATTGAATCCCATCATCAAATTCACCACTCTATTCGGTATTCTCGCCGTGGAAATTGCCGTCACGCTCGGAGGCAAGGGCAATGCCAGCACCATCGCGGGAATCATTTTCCTTGTTGTGGCCTTGTTCTTCGCCCATCGCTCGTTTTATGGAATGAGGATTGAGTCTCACCAGTCGTAATCATTTTAACCGCCGCAGGATGGGTGATCCTGCGGCGGTTTATTTAAAATATGACGCCTCGCCTCCAACAAATCGCAAAGAGGTTTCAAAGCAAAAAGGCGAAGTTGATATTAATCATCGGCGGCATTGCTGCGGTTGTTTTTCTTTTAGCTAACTACGGCGTTCATTTTTTCGTTCTCGATCGCCGACTCGATTTTCAAGGCTACGCCGAGGGCGAATTTGTCTACGTCGCCGCGCCGCTTGCGGGGCGGCTGGAAAAGCTTCTCGTGAAACGCGGCGAAAACGTCAAAGAAGGGCAAACGCTTTTTGAATTAGAACGCGCGGTGGAATCCGACGCCAAGAAAGAAGCGGAAGCGCGCGTCGCCGAAGCGGAGGCCAACGAAAAATTAGCTCAAGCCAATTTCAAGCGCGCCCAATCACTTCTGGAGCAAAAAGTGATTTCCCCGTCGGAATTTGACGAAGCGCAAAAAACTTTCACTGCTGCCACTCAAGCCTCCACGGCCCTGCGCCAAGCTCTCGCGCAGGCGAATTGGCGTTGGGAGGAAAAAGAGCAAAAGGCGCATAAAAATGCTCTTGTGCACGACACCTATTACGTCTCCGGCGAATGGGTGGCGGCGGGAAAACCTGTCGTTGCGCTTTTGCCGCCGGAAAACATCAAAGCGCGATTTTTTGTTCCTGAAAACGTTCTTGGAAAAATCAAAATCGGCCAGCGCGTTCTCGTTCAAGCTTCCGGGCTTGAAGCAAAAGTTCCCGGAACGGTCAGTTACATCTCCACTCAAGCGGAATACACGCCGCCGGTGATTTACAGTCTGGAAACGCGCTCCAAATTAGTTTTCTTAATCGAAGCCTCTTTTGTGCCGCAAGCCGCCGCGTTGCTGCATCCCGGGCAGCCGGTTGACGTGCGCGTGCTGCTTGAACTTTAAAATGGCGACGGACTTTGTCATTGACGTGGAGGACGTCACGAAATCGTTCGACGGCCACGTCGTCGTCAACAAAATCGCCATGCAAGTCGCGCCCGGAGAAATTTACGGCTTTCTCGGCCCGAACGGCAGCGGCAAGACGACGTTCCTGCGCATTCTCTGCGGTTTGCTCCACGCGGATGCCGGACGCGGCACGTGCCTTGGCTATGACATCGTCACGCAGACCGATGAAATCAAGCAGCACATCGGTTACATGACGCAAAAATTCAGCCTCTACGAAGATTTGACGATTGAAGAAAACTTGGATTTTGTGGCGCGTGTTTATGGCGTGCGCGAAAGAAAAGAAGCGGTTGAACATTCCTTGCACCGTCTTGGATTGATGCACAGGCGGCGGCAGCTTGCCGGAACGCTTTCCGGCGGTTGGAAGCAGCGCCTTTCTCTGGCCGCTTGCCTCATCCATCGCCCTCAACTGCTCCTTTTAGATGAACCGACGGCGGGTGTTGACCCCAAAGCGCGCCGCGATTTTTGGGAAGAAATTCATCAACTCGCCGCCGAGGGGTTGACGGCTCTTGTCACGACTCATTACATGGACGAAGCGGAACGCTGCCACCGCCTCGCCTACATTTCTTATGGCAATTTGCTCGCTCACGGAACGGCGGAAGAAGTCGTCGCCCAAAGCGGCTTGACGACGTGGGTGGTGAGCGGCGGAAATCTTCACCAACTCGCCAATGAACTGCGCCAGTGCGACGGCGTGGAACAAGTCGTCGCTTTCGGCGATACGCTTCACGTCAGCGGGCGCGACGCCTCGTTAGTGGATGCCGCGGCGTCGCGCTTTCATCGCCCGCCTTGGCATTGGAAGCTCATCAAACCTAGCTTGGAAGACGTGTTCATCGAATTAATGGACACGGCAAAGGACAATTTTTCATGAAATTTACAGACGGCGCATGGCATCGCTTCACGGCTATTGTGATGAAAGAATTCGTCCAAATGCGGCGCGACCGATTGACGTTCGGCATGATGATCGGCATCCCTCTGCTGCAACTCATTGTCTTCGGCTTCGCCATTAACTCCAATCCCAAGCATTTGCCGACGGCTGTTTTTGCCGCCGAAAACAGCCCCTTTATCCGCAGCCTCATTTACGCCATGAAAAACAGCGAATACTTTTCCGTTATTCGACAGGCCCAAACATCGGAAGAAGCGGAAGCATTATTGGCCACGGGCAAAGTGCAATTCGTTTTGCACGCGCCGGAAAACTTTTCGCGCGCGCTTGCGCGAGGCGAACGTCCCGCTCTGTTGCTCGAAGCGGATGCCACCGATCCCGCCGCCACTAGCAACGCCATCACCGCTCTTCGCGCGTTGACGGAAACCGTTTGGGAGCGGGAACTGAAAGGCAGTTTGAACGCCGTCGCCGCCTCGCCCGGCCCCGTCGAGCTTCGCGTCCACGCGAAATACAATCCGGAAGGCATCACGCAATACAACAGCGTGTCAGGCCTGCTCGGCGTCGTGTTGAACATGACCATGGTCATCATCACCGCCCTCGCCATCACCCGCGAGCGCGAGCGTGGGACGATGGAAATGCTTCTCTCCACGCCTGCCAAACCGCTCGAAGTCATGGTCGGAAAAATCATCCCCTACATCCTCGTCGGTTACGTGCAAGTCGCGCTCATCATGATCGTCGCGCGCGTCATCTTTCACGTCCCGTGCGTCGGCAGTATTTGGCTGCTCTTAATCGCCTCTCTCATGTTCATCGCGGCGACGCTCTCGGTGGGCATCATGTTTTCCACTCTGGCGCGCAACCAGCTTCAAGCCGTCCAAATGTCGTTCTTCTTTTTTCTCCCCTCCATTCTGCTTTCCGGCTTCATGTTTCCCTTTCGCGGCATGCCCGTCTGGGCGCAGAAATTGGGCGCGTGCCTTCCCCTCACCCATTTTTTAAGAGTCGTGCGCGGTGTCATGTTAAAAGGAAACGGGCCGTTGGAGACGGTTCAGCATTTGTGGCCGATTCTTCTTTTTACGGCCATTGTGATTGCCATCGGCGCGAAATTCTACCATAAGACGCTGGATTAAGTTATACTGCCACCTGTGAAAACGTTCGTTCTTTGCTTGTCGTTTTTTTTCATCCTTTCGTTTCTCCATGCGGAATCCAACATGGATCCGCCGCTCGGCTTGGTTTTTCCGCTTGAACAAAAAGACGAGCGCGTGGCGCTGGCGCAAACGATTCTCATCAACAAAAGTTGCGTCGCGCAAGCCGGCGCATGGGCGCGTGTGATGTATCTTCTTCCGCGTCCAGACGATCCGGATGTCAAAAACAGCAGAAAGCTTGCCAAATATAATCCCGCCTACATGAGACAAAGCAACGAATCGCTTCTAAAAAAAGACGATGAACTCACGCCTATGCAACGCGCCGCTTACGAGCGCGCCATTGCCACCATTTGGAAAAACCCTATCGCCTTCCGTTCCGCTCTGGAACAATGGGGGAACAAAGGAGATTGGCGTCTTGTTTTTCAACAACCCGGCAGCGACGAGTTGCAAGCGGAAACGGTGGAATTTCCGGAAGGCATGTTTTTAGCGGAACAAGACGGCCGCATCCTTGTTCTTTCCGTTGAAAAAGATTCCCCTTCCGCAAAAAACGGCATCGTCGCTCAAACAGCTTTGCTGAAAATCAACGGGCGCGATTTGAACGGCAAGTTGGAAGAATTCGTCAAAATTTATAACGAAGAAAAACAAGCCAAAGCAAAAGCCGATCGCGCGTTGAATTTCACCGTCGTCTTTCCTCAAAGCCCTGAAGAAAAAACCGTCACCATCACTTTGCCTCGCTCGCTCAATACGGATTTCTGGTCGGAAATTGAGAAACATTAACCGTCGTGCTTACAGCGCGACAACTTGCAGGGACGTGACTTCGCTTTTTAAAAATCGCTGCGCCATGCCAGCATAGTGAAGCGGCAAGTCCGTGAGAAAAATATCCGTCCTTGCCGACGCGTTGGAATCGTTGAGTTGATCGAGCGCTTTGAGATGCTCGTGCAAATTATGAGCGCAAGCCGTGGAAGAATCCACCAGCGAGACTCCCTCTCCCAGCGCGTCTCTTAACAAAGGTTTCAATAACGGATAATGCGTGCAAGCCAACGCCAACGTGTCCACGTTCGCTTGCCGAATCTCCTTCAAATAATCTTCTACAATCAATCGAGCGGCGGGGTGATCCAGCCAGTCTTCCTCAATGAGAGGAACAAGAAGAGGCGTTGCTTGCGCGATGAGATAAAGTCCCTCGCGCGCCGCCGCGAGCGCGTTTTGATAAGCCATACTTTTGATGGTGCCGGCTGTGGCGATAATGCCAACGCGGTTCGAGCGCGTAGCCTTCAAAATGGCCTCTACCCCCGGTCGAATCACGCCGAACACGGGCACGGGGATTTCTTTTTGCAGTTGGGGCAGCGCATGAGCGGAAGCCGTGTTGCAAGCGATAACAATGGCCTTGACGTTTTTGCGCAGTAAAAAATGACACACTTCGCGGGCGAAACGAAGCACCGTTTCGGGCGATTTATTGCCGTAAGGCACACGCGCCGCATCGCCCAAATAAATAATGGACTCATGCGGCAAAAGCTCTCTGATAGCGTTCACCACGGTGAGGCCGCCGATGCCCGAATCAAAAACTCCTAGCGGTTGTTGTTTCACTGCGTGGTCATCCCTGCTCTGCGAAGAGAACTTGGTTCGATGCTCACCACCCCTATGGGTTCTTTTGCCGCTCTGGCCGGAGGTCTCAATTGAATGCCGCCGTATCTCAAATTTTGCTTCAATTCATCCCGACTGACCAGCCGCGCTTCTTCCTGCGGTAGTTTGCCCATGAACCGTTGAACCGCTGCAGCCAAACGCTCCGTTATCGCTTGCCGATATTTTTGCGAGCCGATTAAAATGGACTCCTCACCGTTGGAAAGAAAACCCACCTCAACAAGCGCGGCTGGAATGCTGGCTTCTTTCAACACCATAAAACGGGCACGCTTCAATCCTCGATCCGCAGCCTGCGCATGCAACTGCATCAACTCCCGATGAATCAACGAAGCCAACAGCATGTTGGCATTGTCATGGAGATTTCCCTCATAAACGCGCGCGTCGCTGGAGCGGGAACGGCCCGCTTCAGAAGTGGAAGGCGCATAGGGCGGAGTGAGACAGTAGGTTTCAATCCCGCGCGAACTGCGATCGCCCTCGTTGTGATGGATGCTTAAAAAAAGATAATGGGGATAATGCGCGGCAAACCGCGTGCGTTCACCAAGGGACATGTCCGCGTCCTTTTCCCGCGTCATCACGCATGGGATTCCGTCCCGCTCCAGTTCTTTACGCAGAAGCCATGCGATAGTGAGGTTGATGTCTTTTTCTTTCAACCCGTTGCGCCCCATCGTTCCTTTGTCTGATCCTCCATGCCCCGGATCAATGACCACGCCGACGATTTTGCCGCCGTCGCGCACCGTTTCCGGTCTCAAAATAACATCGAACGTTTTGATCAAATCTATTTTAGGCAACAAAAACGTCCCGTCTTCCTGCATGCAAGTGGGGAAGCTCAACCAATAGCGCAAGCCGTTATGCCAAAACTCGCGGCTGTCCGCGCGAAAAATCATCGAACCACGCGGGCCTTTGATTTCAAACGGCTGCACGCCGATATTCCGAGGAGAGATAAATCCGTAAAACTTGCAAAAGGAATCGAACGTGACGTAGGAAATTTTCCCAACGCGGACTTCTTTCCAGCCGTCTTCCGCAAAAGCGAACGGCCCCGTCAACGCCCCTAAAAAAAGCAATACGATGAAAAATGTTCTCTTCATTTGTTTTTTCCGGAGCGGTAAGAAACGTTGTCCAAAAGACGAGTTTTGCCCACGCGCACTGCTGCGCAAAGAAACCCGTTCGCCCACGTCGCGTAATCCGCCCTTAAACCTGCTTGCTCCAACAAACGCATCGCCCGCTCTTCCACTCTGCGCGGCGAAAACCCGCGCGCTTCCGTAGCTTTTCGCAAGGCCAAGGGAAAGCGCAGCGCGATTTCATATTCTTGAGGCGAGAGATACTGGTTGCGCGAACTCAACGCCAAGCCGCGTTTATCCCGCACAATCGGCGCGCGAACGATTTTTACCGGCAAAAACAAATCCCGCGTCATCCGCTCAATCACGTCGCACTGCTGCGCGTCCTTTTGCCCGAAAACCGCGATGTGCGGCTGCACGATGGAAAATAACTTGCACACCACCGTCGCCACGCCGCGAAAATGGCCGGGCCGAAAATCGCCGCATCGTCCCCGCGAAAGCTGCGTCTCTTCCACAAACGTGGAAGCGTCAGCCTCGTAAAGCGAGGTCGGCGCAAATACGACGTTCGCGCCAGCCTGCTTTGCCAATTCCATGTCGCGCTGGAGGCGGCGCGGGTAGCGCGAGAAATCCTCCTTCGGGCCGAACTGCGTCGGGTTGACATAAATGCTCGCCACTACCACGTCCCCCAACTTCCTCGCGCGGCGGATGAGGCTCAAGTGCCCCTCGTGCAACGCGCCCATCGTCGGCACGAAGACAATCTTCAACCCGCGCCCGCGCATGGCGAGAGCTTGGCGTTGCATTTGCCGGGGCGATGTAATAAATTTCATGGTTTCTCGAAGGAAAATACATGTCCGAAAGTTACATTCAAAACATATTTGCCGAGCGCATCGGCGGCGAACGTTACGGCCTTGACGCTTTCACCTACAAATTTGAAAAAATCAAACGCGCCAAACGCGCTGCGCTCGAAGCTCATCCGGAGATGGAACTGTTCGACCTCGGCGTTGGCGAGCCAGACGAAATGGCCTTCCAAGAAGTCGTTCAAGTCCTCTGCCAAGAAGCGCGCAAACCGGAAAACCGAGGCTACGCCGACAACGGCGGCCCGCGCCTCAAAGAAGCGGCGGCGCGTTATATGGAGCGCGTTTGCGGCGTGAAATTGGACGGGCACAAACAAATCATCCACTCTATCGGATCGAAAGCAGCGTTGAGCATCCTGCCCGCCGCGTTTATCAATGCCGGAGACGTGACCTTGATGACCACGCCCGGCTATCCTGTCTTCGGCACGCACGCGGGCTACTACGGTGGCATTGTGCATAACCTGCCTTTAGTGAAAGAAAATCATTACCTGCCCGATTTGAAAAACATCCCCGCTGATGTTTTGGCAAAAGCAAAAGTTCTCGTCATCAATTATCCCAACAACCCCACGGGCGCGTCTGCCACCCCTGAATTTTTTGCCGAGGTGGTGGATTTTGCGAAAAGAAATCGC
>JAZDII010000081.1:0-4922 GCA_043805085.1 bacterium | reverse complement strand
GAGTTTGAAGAAGTGCGCGTAAAAATTCGCGTCGCCAAATTCAACCGAAAATTCACCACCCTTGAACACGAGATTTACGACTCCTCCAATCATCTCCTCGGCAAAGGCGAGCAATCGCTCATGTTCGTTTCCTCCGCGGATTACGGGTTGATTGACATCCCGCAAGAAGTCCTCGCCGCCTTCGCGGTTTACACTTAATCATAGACACCTCATGTCTGAATTTTCTCTTGTTACTTGGTGGGCGATGGTTGGATGGTTTATACTGGTTCTTGTGGCAGCAGCGGTGTTGACGCGGTTAGCTTATGCGATGAGCGAGAAGATCTCTGCGGCTCCCGCTTTGGATTTTTTTATCAGCATTTTTACATGGATTCCATGGGTTGTCGGAGCGTGTTGCTGGGGATGGAAGGGGTTGACGGCGGCTCTCGCGGCAGAGTTCTTTTTGTTGCACATTTTCGGTTTGGGACACCGCATTTTGCGCGGACGATGGGGAAAGACCAAGGGGCCGACCCTCACCAGTGCGCAAAATCGAATTCTCGGAGCTTGGATTAACCAAATCGCTTTGTTCGTGCAGCTCCCCGCCGTTTTTGTTTTTGTTTTTATTCGCGCGGCGGAGATACTGCTTTATCCAGTCATTGCCGCGTTGGCCAAGCTCCCTCGATACAAGCAAAGCGAATGGGTCAATCTTTCGCGCCATAAATATGACGGGCTTGTGGGATACGATTTACTTTGGTGCTGGTATTGCGACTGGATGACCGGCTTGTGGGCTTTGGGAAGCGAGATGTTACGCAATATCGAGTCATTCTGGTGTCCTATTCAATTTCAATCGCCAACGAAAAATCAAAATGCGACGACAGATTTTCCCGACGTTACAAAATGGTCGCCGCCGAGCGGAACAATGGCCGATGCCGTGCGATTGCTCGAAAAACATTACCCGGGGGAAATCTCAAACAGTTGGTGGGGACATCCCGACCGGAATCAACCGAACCAGTCAGAAATTGAATGATTTTTCGACACGCTTCGCCGCAAAAATTTTATCAAACGCTCCGCCTCGTCTCGGAAAAAAAAATTTGGAACTTGGGAATGGAATGGTATCCATCGGGAATGCGGTTTCGAATGGGCCGCGTCGCACGTCCGCCCAGAGTGATGGATTTTTGCATGGGCACGAACGCCTCGCTTTACGCGCCTGTCCTTGCGGCGGCGCTTAACCGTTTGGAATCTATTCCTGAATCCGCAACTTGTGAAGAAATTGATGCCTGTTTTCCATGGGCGGGCACCCGCCCTAATCTTAACGTCCATCTGGACTGTCTGTTAGAGCGTATTAACACGCCCTAAAAAAAGAGCCTCCCCCAATCCAACGCCTTTCATCCCTCATCCCTAAAACAAGGGCTCACCTTCATTACTATCATTATTACGGCTTTTGCGGCTTTCAAAAGCCGTAGTATTGTATATTATTTTTCATTTGTAAAGTTGATTGCTAACATGAAACGATGTTCGGCAATTTCCTTTTATTTTTTCTTATCATCGCATTCGCGGGATTTACGCAGGGATTTTCCGGTTTTGGTTCGACAATGGTGGCTCTTCCGTTGGTCATTTCATTTATAGACATCAAAACAGCTGTGCCTCTCCTGTGTCTTTTGGCTCTCTACATCAACGCATATCTTATGCTCAAACTGCATCGCCACATACCGTGGAAAAAAACTCTCGTGTTACTGATTTCTGCGATTCCCGGAATTTTTCTTGGAGTTTACGCTCTCAAAAACGTTCCTTCGTCTTACCTGCTCTTCTTCCTCGGAAGCACCGTGATTCTTGCCTCTCTTTACGAAATTTTTGGGAGACCCGTCAAAAAAGAAACGTCTCCTTCGTGGGAATATCTTGTCGGATTTATTGCCGGCATTTTTAGAGGGAGCTTGAACATCGACGGCCCCATCATTGTGACCTATTTTGCATTGCAACCATGGAGTAAAAATCTTACCAAAGCCATCTTCTGCAGTTTCTTCTTCTTGAGCGGCGTTAGTGCTGTGATTTTTTATGCTTCTATGGAGCTCATCACTTCAAGCGTCCTTCATTATTTTCTCGTTGGAATGCCAGCTCTTGTTTTGGGAACTTGGCTCGGACATTTCTGTTATCAAAAAACAAGTGAGACTTTTTATAAAAGAGTGATTACTTATCTCCTGCTCTTATTAGGTGTTTTCACCATCTACAAAGCGTTGGTTTAAGCTTCTTTTTCCGAAAAAAGAAGCTTCCAGTTTTTGACGCAATAAATCGCGCCGGAATACAGCGTCACAGCAAGGGTCAGCCATAGAAGCGGCTCGAAAACCCAATGGCGAAACGAGACGAGCGTGGCGGAATTTCCCTGTATATTCTGCAAAGCGAGTAGAAGCAAGCCAAGCGCGGCGGTAACGCTTTGGGAAATGGTTTTGTGCTTGCCCGCTTTCTCCGCGCTAAGAATCACTCCTTTCGCCGCCGCAAGGCTGCGCAAGCCGGTGATGAGAAACTCGCGCGAGATGATGCAAACAACGAGCCAGAACGGCGCCATGCGATCCGCAACGAGGGCAACGTAAGCAATGCTGATGAGAATTTTATCCGCCAAGGGATCGAGCAGCTTCCCCAAATCCGTGACTAGCTTCCAACGCCGCGCCAGCCAGCCGTCCAGCCAATCCGTCAAGCTCGCCACAACAAAAACAACAAACGCCGCCGCGCCGCCGTATTTTCCCTTCCATTCAAGGCAAACAATCAGCGCGACGCATAGAACAAGGCGGCTGACGGTGAGGCGATTCGGCAAGTTCATAGGTTATTCAAAAAGATCGTAAGCGTCGCAAGAGCGGATGCTCACTTCCCTAAATTTTCCCGCTTTTTGCGTTCTGGCAAGCATAACCCGCCCGTCCACGTCAGGCGCGTCGGCCTCCGTTCTCCCATAAAGCCCGCCCTCCGTAAGGACGCGAACCTTCTTTCCTATCATCGCCTTATTGCGTTCGAGGGAAATTTTCTGCTGCAAGCGCATGATCTGGCGCAAGCGTTTCTGGGCGACGGCAGGCGGAACCTGCCCTTCCATCTTCGCCGCGCGCGTGCCTTCCTCCTTGGAATAAGCAAACACGCCTAATCGGTCAAAACGGGTTTCCTTCACAAATTCCAGCAACTGCTCGAAATGCGCTTCCGTTTCGCCGGGGAAACCGACGATGAGCGACGTGCGCAAAGCCACGCCGGGAATGCCTGCGCGAATGCGCGCGATGAGATTCTTAATATACTGTCCGGACGTTCCGCGACGCATTTTCGTGAGCATCCCGTCATGAATATGCTGAACGGGCATGTCCACATAACGCGCAACTTTGGAGCAACGGCCCATCGTCCGAATCAATTCTTCCGACCAATGCGCGGGATGGGTGTAAAGCAAGCGAATCCAAAAATCGCCTTTGATCTGTTGCAACTTTTCAAGGAGGCGGCTGACGGTTTCGCCGTTTCTTTTGTCCTTGCCGAAAAAAGTCGTGTCTTGAGAAACAAGAAGCAGCTCCTTGACGCCATCCTTAACAAGCTGCCGCGCCTCCTTAACAACGGAAGCGATGGAACGACTGCGATATTTGCCGCGTATTTGCGGAATAGCGCAAAAGGAACAGCCATGGCTGCACCCCTCGGCGATTTTGACGTAGGCGTAATGGCGCGGCGTGAGGCGGAGCCGCGGCGTGTCAAAATCAGGAACATAAGAAGAACGCGGCGTGAGATACGTTCGCGCGGCGGTGTTCTCTAAAACATTGCGAATGACGACGGCAATTTCCGTCACCTTGTCGAGACCGACAAAAGCGTCCACCTCTTTCATTTCAGGCGCCAGCGCGACAGCAAAACGCTGCGCCATGCAACCGGCCATGATAATTTTCGCGCGGCTCGTTTGGCGCAAGCGGAGAATCGTTTCAATGCTTTCCCTTTTAGCGGCGTCAACAAAAGCGCAGGTGTTGACAATCACCGCATCCGCTTCCCCTGTTTGAGAAACCAGCGTCATGCCCGCTTGGCGCAAATGGCCGAGCATAATCTCGGCGTCCACCAAATTTTTGGCACAGCCAAGGGAAATCATCCCGACTTTGATCATGTGTATTAGGGCGTTGACCACGCGTCGGGAACGCGAAAGGTCTGCAAGCCGGTCGAGTGGTAACGGCCTAAGTTTTGATTATTATAGACGACGTCCACCTGCTCTGCTTTTTCCAACGTCACTTCAAACGACATGGCCGCCCACGCTTCTTCAGAAGCGACAGGAAAGGTCTCTCCCTCCGGAACCACGTCGTCAAAAAGAACCTGTCGCTGGTCGCCTGAAATGCCAATGACCTGCGCTCGGCAAGCTTCATGGGCAATCAACCGAAGTTGATTTCCTGCGACAGGCGGGGAAGGATTTGAGCCTTCATTCACTAGTTCCGCTTTCAAAATTTGCCCTTCCACAAGCTCCGCGCGGCGCACGGGCAATTGGTCTGCATTTTCTTCCTCGTCTTGGGGCGGGGCGGCGATCACTTCCGCGCGACGCACTTCTTCCTCATCCCCTTCCCTGACTGTTGGCGTAGCTTTTTCCTCCTTCGCTTTCTTCAACGTAGAAGAAACGGTAGAATTTTTCTGCGCCTCAAAGAGAGGCTTGCTTTCATCTGTATGAGATACCCTAGGCCAGACGCGGTAAAGCTGAACGCCGCCGATCACGAGGCCTAAAAACGCAATCAAAACCACCACCATGAACCCGAACGCCTGCACGCCCTTGCCTCGTTCCTCACTGCGCGCAGGAATAGCCTCCAACGACTCCGGATCCAAATCCATATCTTCTTCCGCTTCGGGAATTTCGCCGGAAAGTTTTTTGAGAATGGGAAAGGGATCTAATCCCAACTCGCGCGCATAAATGCGGACAAAACCTTTGGCGTAAGCCGGATTGGGCAATAAATCGTAACGATCCAGCT
>JAZDII010000080.1:0-3558 GCA_043805085.1 bacterium | reverse complement strand
GGTGTGAAATCGCAAGTAACCAGCACGTTTCCGATGTCAAAGAAAATGGTCTTTACCTTCGCCTTTTTCATACGCCTTTATCTAGCAGAAAAAGAGTAAAAGAAACAAGTTTTCCCCTCGCCTGTTTTTCACCCAACCCCTTGACGGAACCTATGCTTATACACATCTTTACATTAGCATAAGGAGAAATGCGATGAATCCGCCGCTTGATGCGGAGACAAAAACTATTTTGGCAGAAGCCTTTATAGAAGAAATAAAGGCCGGTGGGGCTTTTGCAAAAAAGACGTTGGAACAAAAAGATGCTTTTATGGATTGGCAGGCTATTGAAAATCTTCTTCACGAAGAACACGTCTCTTGCTCCCTCTTTTTAGACGACGATATCCCCGTTTCAGAAGAAGAACCTTCCCGCGAAGAAGCTTTCTTTGAAGCCGCTTTGAAAGAAAAAGGAAAAAAAGCCATCACAGAAAACTGGGACATGATTATGACCATCATAGAAAAAGTCGGCTGCGAAACTTCGCGCTTGGCGGAAATTTGGAGTTTTATGCAATTGCCATGCGCTGCGCCATCTCAAGAACTGCTTCCAGTATAATTTCTATATTGTTATCTCTTTATGTTCGATAATCTTCATTTACCGCCAAGCGATCAAGCTTTTGCTGAAAAACTTGACGCTCTTCTGCATGGAATAAAAATGGAGTTTCTTGAAAACCCTGATTTTTGCGATGCCATGTGCCGTCAAATTCCGGCGCTTAACATGCTTGTTCAAGGATTTTTTGCTTTAAAAGATTGTGAAGACACATGTCCAGCCCCGGCGCTTCAAAGCTTTCTTAATTTTAAGGGAATGGAAGGACTTTTTGAATTTTTGGGTTGCAGATGGATGGAAAAATTTATCCAACCATTCGAAACCGCTCTCGAACAGCATCGCATTCCCACTAAAGAAGAAGGCGGCAGAAAATACCTGCTTCCCTTCGGGAGATCCCGCGGCGAACTAAAACGATTAAACGAAACATCTCAAACATACATTGCCTCTATCCAAGCATCTCTGAACAAAAAATTCACCAAACTTATCATCAGCAACCTCAATCTTGTGATTGACTGCTTCGATCCCCAAAATATCCACACAGAAGAATTGAGAAGCGGGATGGAAGAAATGCGCTTTTTGATGCGCTCTTTTGGCACGCCGCTTTATGCTGTAAATTCCCATACCCGAAAATTTATACCCATAGGAGGATATGGGGAAACCTCGCTACCCCCCCCTACTTCCCCTCCCCCTTTAGGCCCTTCTCTTTAAAGCCCAGTTCGCAGGGTTTTGTCCGCCATCTCCAGCATCCGCACCGTCGTTTCCCAACCGATACAAGGATCGGTTATAGAAATACCGTAATGCAGTTCATTCAAATCAGTTGGAATGGGCTGGGTGCCCTCACAGAGGTAACTTTCCGCCATGAGTCCAATGAGGCTTTTTTCTCCGGCAATGCGTTGCTTGAGCACGCTTTCCCACACGATTTCCTGCCGCGCGGGCTGTTTTGCGGAATTGGCATGACTGCAATCCACCATCAACACCGCCGGCAAACTCGCCTTGGTCATGGCTTCGACAGCTTCACGGATGCTTTCGGCGTCATAATTTGTTTTTTTACGCCCGCCGCGCAGAACGACGTGGCCCCACGGATTGCCCGTTGTCCGAAAAATGCTGGTGATGCCGTCTTGGTCAATTCCGACAAAGCTGTGCTGGCGCATCGCCGCGCTCATGGCGTCCACAGCTACCTGTAGATTGCCGTCCGTGCCGTTCTTGAACCCGACGGGCATGGAAAGACCGCTGGCCATTTGGCGGTGCGTCTGTGATTCCGTCGTGCGCGCGCCGATGGACGCCCAGCTCACAAAATCCGCGATGTATTGAGGAATAATCGGATCGAGAAACTCCGTCGCCGTCGGCAATCCAAGCTCCGTGATGGAAAGTAACAAACGGCGGCCGATTTTCAGTCCTGCTTCAATATCATGCGTGCCGTTCAGATGCGGGTCATCAATAAGCCCTTTCCAGCCGACCGTCGTGCGTGGCTTTTCAAAATACACGCGCATGATGATTTCCATCGTAGCGGCATACTTTTGTCTTAATTCCGCAAGTCGGCGCGCATACTCCATCGCGCCTTTGGGGTCATGGATAGAACAAGGCCCGATCACCATGAGCAATCTTTTATCCTCGCCAGACAAAATACGCTTGATGGCTTCCCTTCCGGCCACAACCGTCTGCGCGGCCTGCGCCGTGAGAGGAATTTCTTCCTCCAACTGCTTAGGCGTAATCAGCCGGATTCTCTCTGCAACATGAACATCGTGAACAGCGCTCATAACGAAAAAGAAAAAGGATACGCCCTTTCAACAAAGGCGGCAAACGGAAAAACGTTATTTCGCTAAATCTCTCCGGAAAAAGCCGATGGCTTTTTTGACTTCTTGCAGGAAAACGTTTTCGCTGAACATCCGTTCCATTCCGTGCGCGTAAGCAAGAGAGGGAGACAACACATAATCCCCGCGCCAAACGAGGCTGCCGCTCGTTCCTTGAAATGAAGCGGGCCATATTTCGTAAAGAATGAGCGACTGGTTATATTCCGAACTGACGTAGTATTGAAAATCCGCCACTTGCCATCTGCCTTCGATGCGCATGGCGACGACGCGGCCAAGGAGAAATGCGGCGTGTTTGTCCACTTTCATATTTTCCCAGTAATCCGCTGAAGAAAAAGCATCTCCCGCCCCCTCCGCAGGGTTCCAAACCGCCGCCAGCAATGTTTTAAAGCGCGCTTCCACTTTGGGCAGTTGTTGTAATAACTTAGGCATCTCTGCCTGCGGAGCAAAATGCTCCTTTTCATAAGGCTCCAGACCTGCAACGCCTTTTTCCTGATAAGCCGTCGCGCGTCCCTTTAAAACAGCCTTCCAAGCGGCAACAACAGCGGAAGGCTGATCCCCCGCCTGCATCAAGCGTTCAATTTCCTGTTTGCTTAAATGAAACGGGCGAAAATTTTTGTCCGCTTCAATGAGCCAGCGTTGTTCAACGCGATTCGGATCCAATGTTAAGGCATCAAAATCTTCATCTTTAACAGGCTTTTGAAGGGAGCGATGGGTGAGAATGGAAAGTTCTTTGTGAGACGTGGGATTCCACGAAAGAAGGGCTTTGGCCGCCGTTTCCGGCTGGCACGGAAGGAAAAACAACGTCTCCACCGCTAAGGCGGAGGGGATTTCTTGCACAGGAGTGCGGTTAGCCTCCACTTCTTCATTAACTAATTTTGACAACGGCACAAAAGGGAAAGAAGAAAATTGGGAAACGGCCTGCCAATCTTCCGCCTGCGCGCTCCAAACGCTTGCCATTGCTAGGCATAAAAGCAGCTTTTTCACCTCAATATATAAAAAGCAGTTTTCTCTTATTTTAAAAGCTCATTTTTCAATCCTCATTTGACCACCGCTCTCTCTTTGCTCTACATTGGCGCGGACATGATTGCATTTCTTCAAGGCAAACTGGCGGAAGCCCTGCCCATGCGCGCTGTGGTGGATGTCAACGGCGTGGGATACGAGGCGTTG
>JAZDII010000079.1:0-7819 GCA_043805085.1 bacterium | reverse complement strand
TTAACCACGCCTTCTAACAAGTGGTGAATCTGAAAACTCACTTCCGGCGAAAGAATTCTCCTCCTCACCTGTTCGTGCTCAAACAACACTGTGCCGTCCGCCGTTTCAATGCGATCAATCAAATGCGGTTGGATCAGCACTCCTTTATTTGGAAAAACCGAATAAGCCTTCGTCAATTCCAAAGGCGAAAGCGCGCACGCGCCCAGAAAACTCGATGGGTACGGCGGCGCATGTTCACCCGTCGCGCTATCCACCAAATCAACAAACCCATTCACTCCCGCAGCCAAACCGGCGCGCATCGCGCAAAAATTATTGCTCATCTCCAAAGCGCGGCGAACGGAAAGAAAGGGGCCGCTTGAAGTTCCTTCAAACGCTTGTTCTGGATGATGCAAATCAAACTTCTCGCTTGGAACTTCCGTGAACGCCGTGGCATGAAGCGCGTCAAACAAATGCGCATAAACGAAAGGCTTAAGCGTTGAGCCGACTTGCCGCTTGCTTTCCACAGCGCGGTTGAACGTGCTCTCTAGATAATTGCGCCCGCCGACCATCGCCAAAATACCGCCGTCCGCGTTGTGAATGGCCACAAACGCGCCCTGAAGATAATGAGGCGAAGTATCCGCTGTTTTTTTTCTCAACCAATCAGCGCGACGCGGATGCCGATACCCCTGCATTTTTTCGATTTCCTGCAACCCATTTTCCAATTCTACTTCCGCTGCGTTTTGAAACGCCGCATCCACAGTGGAATAAATGCGCAAGCCGCCTCGCAACGCCAACTCGCGAGGCAAGAAATCCGGCCACTCGTCCCACAGCGCGGCGACGACGTAAGAAGCGGGCAACTCTATCAAAGGCCGCAACACAAGCGGTTCTTCTTTGCTTTTCGCCGCCTGCTCCGGCGTGATGAATTTTTCCTTCGCCATGCGATCCAAAACGCGCGCGCGCACCTGCTTTGCTTTTTCCGGATTTCGCCAAGGCGAAAAAGAATTCGGCCCGGAAATCACGCCAGCCAACATAGCACACTCGGAAAGAGTCAAATCCTTAGGCTCTTTTCCAAAGTAACCTTGCGCCGCCGCTCCAATACCATAAATATCGCGCCCGAAAAAAATGCGGTTGAGATATAAAACCAAAATCTCGTCCTTGGAAAAACACGTCTCCAAACGAACCGCCAAGAAAAGCTCCTTTAATTTGCGATCGAGCGTTCGCTCGAACATTTGAGCCGAATTGCGGGCAAGTTGCTGTGTGATGGTGCTCGCGCCGGAAGTAACGCGGCTGCCCAATAAATTGCCGCACGCCGCGCGAATAATACCAAACGGATCAAATCCAAAATGCCAATAAAAACGCTGATCCTCCGCCGCAATAATCGCCTGCTCGAGAATGTTGGGAATTTGATCGCCGGCAACAGGCAACCGGTTTTCTTCGAAAAACCGTTGCAGAACGTAACCGTGGCGATCGTAAATAATGCTGGCGGCGGACATCGCCGTCACTTTCTTCATGTCAAACGACCACGCCCACCCGATGTAATAAAAAAGCCACAATCCTCCCACAACCGCCGCGCCGCCGCACAACGCCGCAATCACAAACAATCCGCGCCACCATTTCCGCAACCGCATCCGTCCAATCGTCAACCGAGGAAAAGCGTGCTGCATTCCCTTCCATTTTCTCTTAAAAAAACGGGAAAGGTCTTTGAAATTTTTTCCTTTTGGGCGGATATTCATCATCGCTCAAAACGCTTAATGTTTAAAATGCCGCGCGCCGGTGAAAATCATCGCCATGTTCAATCGGTCGACCGCTTCAATCACCTCCGCGTCGCGCATACTCCCGCCCGGTTGAATCACCGCCGTCGCTCCGGCCTTTGCGGCAGCCTCAACGGCGTCCGGAAACGGGAAAAAAGCGTCCGAAGCCACGCCGCTTCCCTTCAAATCCAATCCCGCCTCCGCCGCCTTCCAAACGGCCAATTTAGAAGAGTCCACGCGCGACATCTGCCCTGCGCCGATGCCTAGCGTGCGATACGGAGCCGCATAAACAATGGCGTTGGACTTTATATGCTTCACCACCTTCCAACCAAAATGCAGCGCGGCCTTTTCACTGGCCGTCGGCGTCCGTTTGCTGACGACGCGCCACGTCGCCGAATCATCCGCTTTTGCGTCGCTCTCTTGAACAAGCAATCCTCCTCCCGCCACGGAGCGATAGTCATAAGAAACATCTTCCGCGACGAAATGATTTTCAATGAGCCGCAGATTTTTCTTTTCCTGTAAAAGCTTCTTCGCGTCCTCGTTAAAAGCGGGCGCAATAATCACCTCGCTGAAAATATCCGCAATCGCGCGCGCCGTCGCCAAGTCGAGCGGCTTGTTGACGACAATGATGCCTCCAAAAGGCGCTTGCCGATCCGTGGCAAAAGCCAGCTCCCACGCCTCCTTCAAAACCGGCGCGGAAGCGACGCCGCAAGGATTCGTGTGTTTCAAAATCGCCACGGCAGGCTCTTCAAATTCCCGCAAAAGAAGCGCCGCAGCCGAGATGTCCAAAATGTTGTTATACGAAAGCTCCTTGCCGTGAATCTGGCGGAAATACCGCTGAAACGATCCGTAGAGCGCGGCCCTTTGATGCGGATTTTCGCCGTAACGCAACGACTGCTCCTTGCGCCCCAACAAACCGGCGATCTCCTGTAACACAGGCTCTGCGGCTTCCGCGCGCCGCGTCAAATAAGACGCGATTAACGAATCATAATAAGCCGTGTGGCGAAAAACCTTGGCGGCCAAACACTCCCTCGTTTCCAACGTCGTGTCGCCATGCGCAGCCATCTCCTCCTGAACTTTGGCATAATCGGCAACGTCAACAACCACCGTCACACTGCGATAATTCTTCGCCGCGCTGCGCAGCATGGCCGGCCCGCCAATGTCAATATTCTCAACGGCCTCTTCATGGGCGAACTCCTTTTGAGAAATCACTTTTTCAAAAGGATAAAGATTCACGACAACGAGATCAATCGGCTCAATGCCATGCTTCTTCGCTTGCGAAACATGCTCGGCATTATCGCGCAAATGCAACAACCCGCCGTGAATTTTCGGATGAAGCGTCTTCACTCGCCCGTCCATCATTTCTGGAAATCCGGTAAAGTCGGAAACCTCCATCACCTTGATTTTTTTTTCTTTTAACAACCGTGCCGTGCCGCCTGTGGAAAGAATTTGAACGCCCTGACCGACAAGAAAACGGCAAAATTCTTCCAAGCCAGTCTTGTCAGAAACGGAAATAAGCGCGCGCTGAATTTTCATTTTTTCACAATCCTTACAATTTTTTTCCCTTTAATAATAGAACCAATGCAATATGCCCGCGTCAGCTTCATGATTTTTAAAGCGTCCGAAGGCGAGACGATCGCCGTCATGCCGATGCCCATGTTGAAAACCTGATAACGCTCTTCCTCGCGCACACCGCCTTTTTCAATTAAAAATTGAAAAATCGGCGGAACAGGCCATGAACCTGTTCGAATTTCCGCCGCCATTCCTTCCGGCAAAACGCGCGGCAAATTATCCACCAACCCGCCGCCTGTAATATGCGCCAGCCCGCGCAAGTTCACGCGCGCAGCCAGTTTCTTTAAAAGCGGTTGATAATTGATGTGCGTCTTCAACAATTCCTCGCCCACCGTCAAACGATTGCCGGGCAACGGCGCGCTTACTTTCATTTTCAAACGCTCAAAAAGAATGCGGCGAGCGAGCGAATAGCCATTAGTGTGAAGTCCGGAAGACGGGAAGCCCACGATTACATCGCCGACGCGAATTTTCGAGCCGTCTATGATTTTTTTCTTTTCCACAACGCCGACAATGGTTCCCACCAAATCATAATCCGAACCTTGATAAAGGCCGGGCATCTGCGCCGTCTCGCCGCCTATCAACGCGCAACCGGCTTTTTTACAAGCGCGAGCAAGACCGAAAATAATTTGATGAAAAGCGTTCGGCTCCAATTTTCCCGCGCCAATGTAATCCAAAAAGAAAAGCGGCTCCGCGCCAAGAACAGCAATGTCATTAACGCAATGATTCACCAAATCTTCGCCAACCGTGTCATGCCGCTCGACCATCGCGGCGATTTTCAGCTTTGTGCCCACGCCGTCCATGCTGCTTACCAACACAGGCTCGTGGTAAGAGCGAAACCGCGCGTCAAAAAGTCCGCCGAACCCGCCGACCTTGCCCAACATTTCAGGGCGGCGCGTGATGCCTACCCATTTGGCAAGCCCCGATTTCACGCGATTGCCCAAATCCACGTCCACGCCCGCGCGCGCGTAAGCTTTGGATTTTTTTTTCGTTGTCATAAAGAATTTTTTTCCGTCTGTTCTTGGCCGTCGCGCAACTTCACAAGCGTCCTTTCGAACCGCTCCAAATCTCGCGCCGCCTTGTCGTAGTCATCTTGAGCTTTGCGCAAACGATCGCCCACGCCGCTGAAATCCTGACGAAAATTATCAAAATGACGCGCCAGCTCTTCAATCATCTTCAACGCGCGCTGAACGTTTTCTTGCATCTGATGGCCGCGAAACGCTAACGCCGTCGCGTACAACGCGGCGGCCAGCGTATTGGGAGAAACGATGGTGACCTTTAACTTGCGGCACTGCGCGGTCAAATCGGGGAGTTGGAGAATTTCGTAATAAAGATTCTCGCTCGGCACAAATAAAAAAGCCTGATCCGTCGTGCCTAATTCAGGCCTCACGTATTTTTGCGCGATCTCAACAGCCATGCCCCGCACCGTGCGCGCAAATTCCTTGAGCGCCTCCGCCCGCGCAGCTTCATCACGCGCGGCGAACAACACCGCCGCCAGCCGATCCTTCGGAAACTTCGCGTCAATACACAACTTCAAATCTTTGATTTTAATCACCGCATCGGGCTGGCATCCCTCGGCCAAGCGCGGCTGCAACTCGAAACTTTCCTTAGGCAAAATATCCGTCAAAAGCCGTTCCAACGCGACTTCGCCGAAATTTCCCTGCAACTTGGGCGAAGCCAAAATGCGGTTCAACTCATCCACCTCTTCGCCGATTTTTTGCATCTGCCGCGCGCTCGTTTCAAGCCGTCCCAAACTCTCCGCCAAACCAGCGCGCTGATCGCTCAATGTCTTGGCAAACTCGCTCCAATTGGACGCTTCGCGCCCTTGCCTCTCTTGCACAACCGCGCCTAATTTTTGAACAGCGAACAAAATCGCCGCCGACAAAAAAATCGCAGCTAAAACAAAAACAATCAACAACCACAAAGCAAGTTGCATAAAAATGAAAATTTACTCCCCTCGCCGCTTTTCATCAAGGACTACATGCCGCTCGGACAATCCACAAATTTCCACGGCAACTTGAACCGCCGCGCAAGGAACGCCGCCAGAGCCTTGACGCCGAACGTCTCCGTCGCGTAATGACCGGCGTAAATCAGATTCACACCGTTTTCATGCGCCCAGCTAAAAGAATCATGCTTGCCCTCGCCGGTGACAACCGTATCCAACCCCAACGCGACCGCTTCCTCTAAATCTCCAGCTCCACCTGAAACAACGCCAATCCTGCGCACGCGCGACGGCCCGCCCTCAATTACTTTCGCCGATGATTGCGTCGCCTTTTTCACTCTCTTAACAAAAACATCGCGCGGCAAATCTGCTTTCGCCCATCGACCAATCAAATTGCCTTTGACTTCAAGAAACGGTTTGGCGTTTTTCAATTCCAAAGCGCGCGCGAGCAAAGCGTTGTTGCCCAAAGAAGGATGCGCGTCGAGCGGCAGGTGCGAACTATAAACCGCCAGATTATTTTTCATGCACCACTGCACGCGTCGAAAAGCGGCTCCGACCAACGGCAACGGGCGACGCCAAAATAAACCGTGATGAACAATGAGCAAATCCGCGCCTTGTTCTGTTGCGCGTCTTAACGTCATCTCATTCGCGTCCACCGCCGCGGCAATGCGCATGACTTGGCCGTTATTCTCTACTTGCAAACCGTTCATGGCCGCAGACCAATCCTCAAAAGCAGTGGTGTTAAGTTCCTTGTCGGCGCAAGAAATAATTTCAAAAAGGGAAGCGGTTTTCCTCTTCATCGCGGCTCCAATACGGCTAAGCATTCCACATGCGCGGTGCGAGGGAAAAGATCAATGGGCTGAAAATAAACCGGCTTCCATTTTTCTTCCAAAGCGCGAACGTCCCGCGCCAGCGCGGCGGGATTGCAAGAAAGATAAAGCAATTGGCGAAACGGAAGGCTTAACAAATCGCGCCGCGCAATTTCCGATAACCCCTCTCGCGGCGGATCCACAAAGCAAGCGACGTTGTCGCTCTTTATTTTATTTCTCGCTTCCGGAAGAAATTCCTCAAACGTTCCCTCCAGCCAGATGACATGCGACGGCGCGCGCCGTTCGCGGATTGCCTTGGGATCGGATTCGATGCTGACGACTTGCTTGACCTTCTCCGCCAACACGCGAGTAAAAAATCCAGCGCCAGCATAACCCTCTACAACGGCTTCTATATTAGCAGAAAGAGCATCGCGCACAAGTTTCGGTAAAGCGGGCATAAGCAATTCGTTGGTCTGATAAAAAGCTTCTCCGGCCACAGCATCCGCTCGCACGGAATAATGCGGACGAGGCCGCGGCTTCTCGCGCAACTTCTTTAATTTTTGATTCACCTCCGCCGTCGCCAACAAACATTCTTCTACGTCCACAATCTCCCGCCCATCCACAGCGCGAAATCCGATGCGGCCTTTTTCATTATGAACGGTGATGCGGTTGCGGTAGCCGTAAGGCGCAGCGTGAAGGATGGGGCGAACATCCGCTCCTCCGATTTTCCCCACACGCTCCAAAACGTCGCGCAGTTGTTTTCCCTTTGCCGCCAACTCCGCTTCATAGCTTATATGCTGATATTGACAACCGCCGCAACGAGCATAATAAGGGCACGGCGGCGCGACGCGATCGGCGGAAGGTTCGACAATTTCCACAAGAGAAGCCCGATAAAAACTTTTGCGATCTTGAACGATTCTCACCCGCAACAAATCCCCCACCGCCGCAAACGGGACAAACACAGCCGCGCCTTCATACCGACCAACGCCTTCGCCGCCAAAAGCCAAATCAACGACTTTGACGACAATTTCTTGGCCGACTTTTATCGAGGCCGATTCCCTGTGCTTGCTCATTCTATTCCAAAAGCCCCTGAAGTTCTTCCCACGAAAGATTGTGAATGAAGGCGTCCTCGCTGACGATGGTGTCCGAAATCAAATTTTTCTTTCGTTGTTGAAGCTGAACGATTTTTTCCTCCACCGTGCCGCGCGCGATGAGTTTGTAAGAAGTCACGATGCGCGACTGTCCCATGCGGTGAGCCCGCGACGTGGCTTGATCCTCCACCGCCGGATTCCACCACGGATCGAAATGAATCACCGTATCCGCGCCCGTCAAATTCAAGCCCGTACCGCCCGCTTTCAAGCTGATGAGAAAAACGGGGATGGACGTTTCCGATTGAAAACGATCCACTTCCGCCTGCCGCTCCGTCGTCGCGCCGTCCAAGTAACAATAAGCAATGCTGCTTTCCTTCATCTTTTTTTCGATCAACTTGAGCAAGCAAACGAACTGGCTGAACACAAGCACGCGGTGACCGCCGTCCATCGCCTCGCTTAAAAGATCGAAGAAATAATTCATTTTCGAGGACGGCTCGCTCCACTCCTTGTCTTCCGTCGTTGGCAACAGCCGCAAGTGACAGCACACCTGACGGAGCCGCGTCAACGCTGTAAGCACAGCTAATCGCTTTTTGCCGCTTGAATCGGAAGCGTGCTCAAAAACTTCGCGCCGCCCTTGCTCAAGAATAAATCACTTATGTCGCGAAAATTAAACATATA